>JBAXOA010000077.1:0-22105 GCA_037133495.1 Mariniphaga sp.
ATTAATTTTTTTATCCACAGCTTTAAGGGCTTGTTCTAAATTATTAGCGTATTTCTGCTCTAACTTAAATTCTTTCTTTAAAAAAGTTATCGACTCTTTTTCTATATGATCATATTCATTTGAATATTTATTAATTACCAATACATTCCATGTTACGATTAACGCTAATATTAAAAAAGTACAAACAAATCCATAAAAAATCTGTTTCCACAAAATATTTTTTTTATGCTCTATATCCTCTTCACTTGCTAAATTAAATGTTGCAGCGGCCTCATATTGCATTGATGCTAATATTACAACATTTGTATGCGCATCATTAATAAATTTACTCTCTTTATCAGCATCATAAGAGAATTTAATCTCTTTATTCTCTGGCATATAACTATATATCAACATTATAGCATATTATAATTTAACTTCTTTTAACTTCTTTTAACTTACCTCTCCGTTCATCCAGGCTTTAAATGCAGCATTTTCATAGGACTTACAACAATCTCGACCTTTGGATGTCCCTTTATTTATGCCTTCAGTTTAAATTTGAAGTAATTATGGACCCTTCGGATGGCATCTGAAGAAATAATAAACTGGCGGTTAGCCCTAAAAACCAGCATATTATCACGATTCGAAATATTCAAAATGTAATAGACAAAAGGGTGCATCAAAAATAAACTTTTGATACACCCTCTTCAACTGCATTTAATGCTGATTTATTTGGCCTCTTTCGCCAATTTCAATGCTGATGTGGTGATATAATATTTGGTAATCATATTGGTCACTTCCCATTCGGGTAATTTACCTGCTTTCAGATATTCCAGGTATTTAGTTGTAACCTGAGCAAAGTGGGCCTCATGGCCAATTTTAAGCACTTGCGGCATTACAATTTTCCAGGTCGTTTTATTTACATTCTCAATCTCCAAACCGCTCTGTGGAAGATTTTTAACGACTTTTTCAAGATTTGAGGCGAATGCTTTCAAATCTGTTCCATCTTTTGCAATAATATAAACGGTAGGATCATTTTTTTCTTCGGCACCCTGACGGATTTCCAGATTAGAAAGTGACCCGCGCATAATTGAATAATGAGTGTCACCGGCTCCTTCAGGCGCTTTATAGTTCCATATTGCAGTAACTTTGGCTACCACTCCCTTTATCTTGTAGACAATTTCGCCGTTGGCAAAAATATTCAGCTTATCGTCTTTGACAACTGGCAAAAGATAGCCAGGAACCTGACCGAGGTGGGTAACTTCCTTAAATTCATCTTTGGATAGTACAGTAGGCCAGCGCTTTGCTCCAATCATTTCAATATCCTTCTTCGCTATAATCTGATCCGGGAAACATTCCCATTGCACAAGGTCGACAAGATGCGTATTGACATCCACAATCCCTTCTCCTTGCTGGTTAACATCAAAAAACCACGCCGGCCGAACCAAAACATTGCCTGAAACACTTTTAAAGAAATAATGAACGCTGATCATCTCAACTGCTGGCGCTTCAACTGTTCCTGATTCGAGTTTTCCAAAGATCTCAGGGAGCATTGAAAGTTCGCGCTGAAGAACCGTGGTGACAGAAAAACGTTCTGTCATAATATCATAAAGCAAGACTCCTTTTTCGCGTGCAATTTTAAAAGATTCTTCCAGAACCGGAAACTGATCTGCATCGATTACCATTGGCTTATCAGCCAATACGTTAAGACCAGCCTCAACTGACTTTTTAATATAATCGGTTTTGATTCGGTTATTGCCGGATACAACAACTACATTTCCGGGCTTTTCGGCAAGCATTTTTTCGAGATAATCGCTTCCCGTATATATCTTTTCGGACCATGAAGTAGGTTTTTCGCTCCGTTTGTTGTAGCCTTCGATTCGTTTCAGGTGTTCGTTCAAATCGTTTCCTGCGGGAGCATAGACAAATACCTCCGGACTAACCTGATCGTAACTATTCTTCTGAACAAGAGCGGCATGAAAATGGCCCGGATCAAGCGTGATGAGCTTCACCTCTCCATTCGCACCGCTAAATTCGGGATTCTTTGCAGATGGATTTTGAGTCGATTTTCCACCGCCACATGAGCTAAAAACAAATGTAAAAACAAGTGCCATTACGAATAAAAATAATCTTTTCATACCTTTTCTCAAATTGCTAAAATTTATAATCGCTTTAATTTTCATCTTTCCTGTTTGTATTTTCCGAATAACTCCGCAATTTTAGCTTCATCAGTGTTACCGCCATGAACAAACACACGATAACGTAGTCTTAGCATTTCACCTCTTTTTAGAAAAATCTCCTCACCGTTTTGAGGCCAGAACATTGGAGTAGGCGAGATAAATCCATAATCGCGTGTGAACCAAGGTGATGGATACCAAGGATTAGATGGATGCTGCATAATTGCCAATCCTTCAATAAATTCACCACGTTTTCCACAATAATCCATCCAGGGTGCCGGTTTACCGAAAGTCTCCTTTTCTCCTTTGGCTCCTTCGGAATTAACCATGGAACCACCGTTTTTCACAGAAAGATCGGCAGCCATCCGTGCACTAAAAAGGGAATGATTGGTTTTACGGATATGTACATCCATTAGCATTTCCATCACTACCTCCACATCTATCTGATAGACAAAAGCTGAAGATAAAGTAATGATAAACTTCCGGCTGTCTTTTACCGGTGAAGCAGCACCCGGACGGCTCCAGATGCATTCATCCGAAATTACCACCGAGTCACCACCCTCTTTCAGAATTTCGGCATTCACCGAGATAATCCGGCCTCTCTCCAGCCCTTCCTGCCAATAATTTCCACCATTGACCAGATCGCAGCCAAAAAACAAGGAGCTGTGATGCGGATATTCGCCATTGCGCATCGACGTGACAGAACCACCGGAAAGCGGGCCATTCACCGGATAGAAAAAAGGATATTTCTCATCGGACGAGAAAATGTAACTCGTGAAGTACTTCCCGTCAATGGTAACGTTTATTTTGGAACCCACCTTTACGGCGTTAATCTTTGCCGCCTGAGCCGAAGAAAAAGTCAACATTACATGACAAAGGACAGTAAATAATATGCTTTTAGTCATAAAAATTAGCCTTTGGTGATAGTATTTAGAAACGGTTTGAATTTAATTAAAAATAAGATTGAACCCACTTCGGGGTTCCTGCCTAAGCGTATTTGAATGCCTCCGGTTTCGCCGGAGGTTAATCATATTCAAGTCCTTCAGACTTGTATTCGACTAATCATAAATGGGTTATATTTCAATAACCACACGTGCAAACCCATGTGAAATGAGACTAACAAAATCCCAACCCTGGGTTGAACTTTAAATTGACAAACAAAATGAAATTTAAACAGTCACTTAGTAATTGTCAATTAATAATGTCCTTAATCAGCTGACTAATCAATGGCCTTTATTATTGATAATCTGAAATTTGCAAAATCTCACTTAACATAACTGGTTCCATATGGAAAGCGTTGCGATCGTGAAAGCATTTTATTGGCCTCATCATCGCCAATAAATACCTGTGCATCCGGATCCCACTGTAATTTACGACCTAATTTCATGGAGATATGTGTGATCAGACAAACAGAGCAAGCCCGGTGCCCAATTTCGACAGGTGAGATGGGTGTTTTTCGTGATTTGATGCATTCCAGCCAGTTACCATGCTGATTGGCAATTTTATACAAATGAATTTCGTTCTCTTTAATGACAGAATTCAATATTTTAGGATCGCTCGCATCCAGTGCCAGACTGCTTTTACTTTTTGAAACCGGATCGCTTGCTGAAGCAGAATAGTTACCGCGCGTTACAAAAATCCATCCTTCAGATCCTTCATACCTTATTCCATTTGGGTAGCCGCCACTTGTGATCATGGTAATCCCATTTTTATATTCTGCTACCGCGATAAATTCACCATGAACATTCCAAAGTCCTGATTTAGGAAACTGAGCCATCGCATTGATTGAAACCGGGCCGGTATATTCGGTATCCATCCCCCAGGCAGCCGAATCGAAATGGTGCTGCCCCCAGCCGGTGATCATTCCGGCACCAAATTGCTCACAGCGTAACCACCCCGGACGATCAGACAGACTGTTCTGAGGATGAACGCGCATTTCAGTATAGTAAACTTCCGGAGTTGAACCGAGCCACATATCGTAATTCAGATTCTTGGGAACAGGCATTTGAGTTGAATCAGGACCTGAAGGATCACCCGGCAGACCAATTTTCACTGTGTGCAGCTTCCCAATCCTCCCGTTGCGGACCAATTCAGCCGCAATCCGAAATTGTGGCATTGCACGTTGCTGGGTTCCAACCTGCAAAATAGTTCCCTTTCGCTTGACTACATCTACCAGCATTCTTCCTTCAGCAATTGTAAGCGAAGTAGGTTTTTGCAGATAAACATCTTTTCCGGCAAGAGCAGCCTCAATAGCCGGCTGCGAATGCCAGTGATCGGGAGTCGAAATCATCACCGCATCAATTTCCTTGTTGAGCAACATCTCACGGTAATCGCCATAAGTCTTTACATTCACCGCTTCCTTGCTTCCGGTTTTTTTAGCGTAAAAATCTTCGATAAACTGTTTGCCTTTTGCTGCCCGGTTTGAGTCCAGATCGGCAACAGCAATGATCCGCGCCTCGTCAAAAAGCAATGTTTCGGCCAAATCATGACTCATCGCTATACGACCAAAACCGATTTGAGCCACATTAATTTTGTTGCTTGGAGCATTCTTGCCAAATACTGTCGATGGGACAATTGTTGGCAAAATAATCGCACCTGCCATCGCAGCAGATGAATTTTTCAGAAAATCTCTTCGTTCCATAGGACAAGTTATTTCGTATTTGAATTTACTATTTTATTCCAGATCATTCAGCCGCTTACTTTTCGACTCTCACCACAGGAGGTCTCGAGAAATCATTCCAAATCCGCTCTGCCATCTGCGGACTTATTTTTCCATCATAAACCAACATTCTGTATTTCAATACGTAATCATTTCCAGGTTTCAATTCCCAGCTCTTGTCTCGGATGGGACAGAACTCGAAGAAAACATCTCCGCGGCCATTCATATTTTCCGGCCAGACACGCATAGGTTCCGGAAATTCGCGATTAGCCGGATGCGACATAAACAATATGCCGGAAGTTCCGCCTTGAGCAAACTGACCACCGACATCACACCATCTGGCTCTTGAGCCATCGGCATCTTTCCGGATTTTTCCTTCGGAAGTGATCACCCAACTGTTTTTGGCGTTCCATTCTTCAGTTGCCCTGTAGCCAATACCTCCGCCATACCGGTAAGCTTCCAGCATGATAGGCGAGGAAGAAGCACAGTTCAAGGTTGTCGTCAGATCCCACAACCACACTTTCACTCCCGCATAAGTTCCTATATTCCATATTCTTACGTCCCAAACTTCATTCATAGCGACTTTATCACCCCCTTTTGCTTGAAAATCAACATGTTCCTGCCGAACTTTAAATCCGCCAAAAACAGGTCCGCTGATCAGTGAATTAAATCCGGCAAATCTTACCGTTCCTTGTCCTTCGTTAAGATTCCAAAAATCGGTGCTATGCCCTTCGAAGTGGGTTTTAGTCCACGGATTCCATATCCCGACATGATGCCAGTGATCGGGGGCATTAATTCGTGTCATGACGTTTCCGGCAGGTGACCATAAAGGATGAATAAAGGCGCTCCGTCTGAAAATGGAGCTAACCGTATCGGGCGGAAAAACCTCAGCAACATTATATTGCATTACCATCTGATTGTTTTGACGGAGAATCAAGGACTTCGCATTCAATTCGGCAGTAATTACATTTTTTGCGATATAGGTCGAATCTTTGATTAAAATAAATTTCCGAACACTATTTGCTGCTGTTTCTCCATCCGGAATCCACCATAACCGCGAGATATAGCCTGACTCAAGCTGACAGGAAACTTCAGTCCGGGAGTTTCCTTTTAATTCAAATAAACGAAGCGCACCTTTATCAGTATTATAATCAATGCCTTCCAACGAAAAGCTCACAGGTGTTCCGCTTCGTATTATACTTCCTGCGTCAACAGCAAGCCTGGCAACTACCACCTCCTGACCGGCAACCCTGACAGAGATAAGCAGAAACATCAGGAGTGTTAATTGATTGAATTTCATTTTATTATAAATTTAGTTCCCATTATTGGGATAAGATTAAGTATAATTGTTAACAGCTGAAACAAAAGCGTTTATATTCGCAGTTGGAACATTCTGGGGCATCCCGCCTCCGCACGACCAGATAATTCGATTCCAATCAGTTACCTCTTTCATCATTTGCTGAGTGGCTGCGTAAACTTCAGCCGGGGAACCTGCACCAAGGACATCGCGAGGCGGCAGATTTCCGATCAAAGCAACTTCAGGACCGGCCAATGCTCTGATTTGATCAATCGGATGACCAAATGCGAAATTAAAAAGATTAACGCCCATTTCAGCAAGAAAAGGTGCGCAAACAAGACCAAAGGCATCATTGTGAAAAAATCTCACTTCAGTAGGAATTGCCTCAAAAGCTCTCTTTAAATAAGGAACAACAAATTCGCGGCACTCCTCTTCGCCAACAAAACCAACAATATCGTCCAGTAAAAGAATCCCTTCGATTGATGGGAAGCAGGCCTTTTGATATTGGACCCAATCGCAAATAAAACGGGTGATTTTTTCAAGCAATTCATGCGCTTTATCGGGTTCCAATGCAAGCAGCATCATAAACTCTGTGGTTCCCATCAGAAATGTGGCAATATTTAAGGGGCCACGCGTAACAGCAAACTTAATAGAATGACCTGAGGACACGATCCGGGGTTCAAGATTTTTCAACCGGTTAATCATAAACGGCAAAAGTCCGTCGCATCTTACATTGGGTTGCGGTAGTTTTTCAATGTCGTCAGAACTGTGAAGCACCCTTTCGGCGTGGGGAAGGTTTTCGTCATACCAAACCAGACGGGCTCCAAATGCTGACGGTTCGGTGCACATGCCATATTCGGACCAGAAACCGGGGAGAAAAGTAATTTCAGGAAATGCCTCAATCGCCTGAATATTAGACTTTAGCCATATTTCATCCGAAGTATAATAATCCAAAGTTGAATTTCCGGACCAGCCCGGCAACCAGGGACTGTCGATAATGAAGCCTATATCTTTCCCGGGATCACTTTTTCCCTCAATAACCGCCAATAGCGATTTCCACTGATTATTTGTCATAAGTATTTGCTAAAAATACTCAAAAATTGAGCTTTTACAATTATTTCAAAGGTAGATTATTTGCCAGAAGTAATATTTGTATCTTTATAAAAATATCTCATAAAAAGGATGTGTGGCAGGTATATTTTGATACAGAAAGCAGAGGTGATTGAAAAACGTTTTGGAGTCAGCATTCCGGATACAATCAAGCTGGTTCCTTCGTATAATATTGCGCCGGGTAAATTTGCACCTGTGATCACAAATATGCATCCTCATGAAATTCAATTATTTCGATTTGGGATGACTCCTTCATGGATGGACAAGCCACGGCTTTTCATAAATGCACGTGCCGAAGGAGATCATAATCCGGACAACAACCCCGGCTATACCGGTGCAAAGGGAATTATCACCAAGCCGGCTTTTCGTAAAGTGATCAGAAGTCAGCGCTGTTTGATTCCGGCTGATGCATTTATTGAAGGACCTGAGAAAGAAAAACTGAACAGGCCATTCGTTGTTTATCTGCGTGATAAGGTTCGGCCATTTGCTTTTGCAGGAATCTGGGACGGTTGGGAAAACCGGGAGTCTGGCGAATTGATCTATTCATTCGCCATCATTACAACGGTTGCCAATGACCTGATGCAGAAGATTCAGCACCATAGGTCGCCGGTAATACTTCACCGGGAGGATGAAAAAAACTGGCTTTCGAATACGCTTCCTTTATCAGAAGTAACCCGTCTGCTGGTTCCTTATCCGGGTGAATTAATGAATGCGTACCCTATCGCTCCGACCATCAAAAATCCGTGGGCTGATGATCCCGGTCTGATTCATCCGGCCGGACAGCGTCTTATGCCCGAAACAGTGATTCGAAGCAACAGCGAAATTCGTATCAGCGGAATGGGCAGTAATAAAGATTATGGATTCGATGAGCAGCACCCTTTGGGGAACTGAAGGCACTTCGACTTCGCTCCACTTCGACTTTGCTCAGTGACCGTATCGCATCAACCCATAATTCATAATTCCAAATTCATAATTCCAAATTCATAATTCCTAATTCCTAATTCCTAATTCATAATTCCTTCCGCCAGCAGGCGGACCTAATTCTTATCCCATCAGCCATTTTCCTGAATATTTCTGTTCATGAAGCAAAAGCCATTTTTTCCGTTCTAAACCACCTGCATACCCGGTTAATTTGCCGTTATGTCCGATAATCCGGTGACAAGGAACGACAATAGGCAAAGGATTTCGACCGTTTGCCATCCCCACAGCCCGGCTATAATTGTCCGATTTAAGTTCATGTGCAATTTCTCCGTAACTTTTGGTCGTGCCATATTCCACTGCCAAGAGTTGTTTCCAGACACTTTGCTGAAAAACAGTCCCGTCAGGGTCGATGGGTAAATCGAACTGTTGCCGGACACCTGAGAAATATTCTTCGAGCTGTTTTTGAGCCAATATCAAAACCTCAGGAATATGCGACTCATCTTCAGCATATTCAGCATCAAAAAGAATCGATTTTAGATACTTATCATCCGAGATCAGCTTTAAAATGCCAACAGGGCTAGGCATTGTTTTGAAATAAGTTGCCATCTAGAAGGGAATTAAAAGTTCCGGTTTGTCAAACAATGATGCCTAAAGCTCCTTTATTTTAATATTCCGGTATGCAACTTCATGACCGTGATCCTGCAATAGAATATGTCCGTCTTCGAATTCACCAAAACCAGGAACATTGTTAAATTTACTCTTTTGAATAGCCTCTTTAAAGATCTTCGACTTTTTTGAAATTTCGATAATTTTGACTCCGTTCAGGTAATGAGCCACCCGATCGCCGTTTACTTCAATCCTTGCCCGGTTCCACTGACCAATGCCATTTACCCGTTTTACAGGCTGGCTTGGATCAAAATCCTGAGAGTTAGGAGGGATTAAATCATAAATCGATCCAAGTGTACGATTTCCATTGATCCCCAACTTGGCATCAGGATGCCTGGCATCATCGAGAACCTGAAACTCGAAACCTCTTGTATCGCCTTTTCCAGGCTCTGCCTGAATAAAATACTTGATTCCGCTGTTTGCACCTTCAGTTATTTTAAAATCGACTTCAAGAATAAAATTCTTAAACCTTTTCTCTGTCACAATATCACCGCCACCTTTATTCTCCCCTTTATTGGGAATAAACATTCCATCTTCGACTGTCCAACCTTTTTGAGGAAAAGCAGCTATTGCAGCACCCCTCCATCCGGTGGTTGTTTTTCCGTCCCAGATCAGTTTCCATCCATCAGCTTTCTCTCTCTCTGTCAGTGCATTATTAAGATAACTCACCTCTGGGACTTTAGGGTCTTGAGGCATACAATTGGCTGCCAAATCTTTTGTCAGTATCCGGATATTTTTCCAGCTAATTGTCTTGCCCGCATTTGCTGCTTCCTTACCAATACCATGAACCTGCAACGCTATAAAACCGGAAGCAGTCATATCATCGACCAGATTGGCACAAGCAACACCGTTCAGCCATGTTCTGATTGAATGACCGATGGCCTCAACGCGGTATTTATTCCACTGAGCCCTTTTATAACTTTTTTTCGCTGATTGGTTATATTCCATAGGATAAAGCCATCCTCTACGAGATTCGTCATATATACCAGCGGTCCAAGCTCTTGGTGAATCATCGCATTCAACCTGATAGCCATATACCCGACCTTTGTCAGCATCAGCTTCACGTTCGGACCTGATTTGAACCCCTGAGTTCAGCCCATGATCCATTTTCATTTCATATTCAAGGATAAAATCACCAAATGTTCTGGTTGTTGCAAGAAAAGAATTGGGAGTATTGATACGGCTGATTCCGATAATCTCACCCTTGACAACCTTATATTCAGCCGTTCCGGCAGCCTGCTTCCATCCCGTCAGGTGTGTCCCGTTGAAAAGTTTTTCCCACTGCGCTTGGGCTGCAAAAGCACACAGACTAATGCAAATCAGAAACACGAATACACTTATTTTTTTCATTTCTTGTTAAGGATTAATTTGGAATTATCAATAATAACCGGTTGCTAAGATAGACTATTTTTAAGATTTGTTTTCTTCAGTTCAGCGTTAAACCGGAGGATTTCACCTTTTTTGGTATTTATTGTGCAGGTTTTATTGCCATAACGCAACGCAAGTGGATATCCTGCTGTTGAAAGAACTTTTAGCCTGACGAGCTGGCCGCCTTTCCAATCAAATTCGAGATCAAATCCTCCACGGGCTCTGACTCCACGAATATGTCCATCCGGAATCGCTGCAGGAAGAGCCGGTAAAAGATCGATAAAATTGAGATGGCTTTGCACCAGCATTTCAACGATACCGGATGCACCACCAAAATTACCATCGATTTGAAATGGGGGATGTGCGTCGAAAAGGTTGGGATACGACCCGCCCCCTGACATTTTTGTTCCTACCTGTTCTGTAGGTCTCAGAAGCATCTTCACCATATTCCAGGCATGATCGCCATCGCGGAAGCGCGCCCAGAAATTGATTTTCCATGCAAGGCTCCATCCTGTTCCGTCATCTCCGCGTGCGATCAATGATTTTTTTGCAGCATCCATCAGCTCTGGTGTTTCCTGCCAGTTAATCTCTTTCCCGGGATAAACTCCCCATAAATGAGAAACATGCCGGTGCTTGTTAGTCGGATCATCGAGATCGGCAACCCATTCCTGCAACTGGCCAAATTTACCGATCTTATAGGGAGCAATTTTCGGTAAAATTATTTTAAGCGAATCTGCAAAAGATCTGTCTTTACCTATAATAGAAGATGTTTCGATGCAAATTTTAAAAAGGCTTTTAATGATTTCGTGATCCATTGTAGGGCCGGAAACCAGACCACCGTTCTCCGGAGAATTTGAAGGACAGGAAACCAGCCAGCCATTTTGGGGATCGGGAACCAGAAAATCCATATAAAACCGGGCAGCACCTTTCAATATTGGCCAGGCTCGCCGGGCAAGGAACGCCGTATCGCGGTTGTATAAAAAATGCTCCCATAAATGGTGTGAAAGCCATCCGCTTCCTGAAACCCATATCCCATGATTTGAATGGTTGATCGGAGCAGCGCCTCTCCAAATATCGGTATTGTGATGTAAAACCCACCCTTTGGCATTGTAATGAACGTTGGCTACCCGCTGACCTGAAGGGACTACCTCTTCAATCATTTTAAATAAAGCATCATGACACTCACTGATATTCAATGGTTCCACAGCCCAATAGTTCATCTCTGTATTTATATTCACGGTATACTTGCTGTCCCAAGGCGGATTTATTTTATTGTTCCAAATACCCTGAAGATTAGCTGGATAGGTGCCGGGGCGACTACTTGACAGCATCAGATATCGGCCATATTGCACATAAAGGGCAGCAAGAGAGTTGTCCATTTGATTAAGTACCCCTTTTATCCGAAGGTTAGTCGGAAGATTTTCTGAGGCTGATTTGCCCAAATCAAGCTCAAACCGATTAAAATAAAACTGATAATCTTTGATGTGATTTTGCTTTATTCCATCGAATTGCTTCCTTCCAATAGCAGACATATATTTATTGCACAATAATTCCGGATTACCGGAAACATCTTTTGGATTTACGAAACTTGTAGCAGCAACAAGATAAATGACTGCCTCATCCGCATTTTCTACATGCAACTGATTATCTGCAACTTGTATTTTCCCGCCCTTTGCAGTCAATTTCATCCTTGCTGTTCCGGTCAATACCCCGTCTTTAACTTTCACATTCAAATCAATTGTCCCATCCTTATTTATGCTAGAGGCAAAACCCTCGTGAAGGGCAGTGAGCGAAAGGTCGAAAGAGAGAGACTTTGGTTTGCTGGCTTTCAACCTGATTGCAATGGCCTGATCAGGAGCGCTTGCAAAATATTCGCGTGAGTAAGTTGTCCCTCCCGATTGATAGGTAGTCCGGCATACTGCGGTCGAAAGATCAAGCTCCCGCCGATAATTGGCAACTTCGCCCTGATTGTGAAAATTAATCCATAAATCGCCAAATGGCTGATATTTACGCTGACCCAGCGGAACGCTCATAAACTTATCCATTGCCAGAACCTGAGCCTCCTCCTGCTTCCCTTGCCAGATGAGTTCGCGAATTTTACCTAAATATCCTGAGGCACCCTCGTGGGCATAATCGTGTGGAGCGCCTGTCCAAAGTGTCTCTTCATTAAACTGAATATGTTCTTTTTCGATACCTCCGAATACCATCGCTCCAAGGCGGCCATTCCCAATGGGCAGGGCCTCTTCCCAAATGGTCGCCGGTTGATTGTACCAAAGAGATAAAGAATTGATTGAAGACTGGGCGCTGCAATTTATTGAATAAAAGGCCACCAGAAAAATAATACCTATTCCGGAAACATAATTTTTCATTCTGCTGATTTTTAGTGAGGTCGTGTAATATGAACAAAAATAAGAATAAAATACGAATCCTGTTCGCTTCAATATACCGGTGATCCAAATTGTCACTATGAGAAAAAATCTTTATTTTTGTACGATATGATTGAAAAAACAGACAACAAACAGCTTCCTTATAATTGGTTTGCCATTCGCGTAAAATCGAGATCTGAAAAAAAAGTCTTTTCAGATTTAATTGAACAAAATATTGAAGCATACCTGCCGCTTCAGCGAAAGTTAAGACAATGGAGTGACCGTAAAAAATGGGTTGAAACTCCATTAATCTCAGGCTATGTGTTTGTTTATATCAGCAGAAAAGAGTACGAGGCTGTGCTAAGAGTCTATAATGTTGTCTGTTACGTATACTTTGAAGGGAGGGCGGCCATTATCAGGGATGAAGATATAAATCTGTTGAAAAGGATGCTCGGACAAGTCGAAGTTGAGCTGGAAATTACCGTTGAGCAACTGCAACCCGGACAAATGGTCGAAATCGTTGCCGGACCATTATGTGGCGTTATTGGCGAATTGATTGATTTTAAAGGGAAGAATAAAGTTGCACTTCGTATTCCACCACTCGGATACACGGTTCTGGTTGAAGCTCCCGGAAAAAATCTGGTGCCATATAATCAGTAAAGCAGCAGGTGATTATTTGGTAATACAGAAAACTAATCCTCCGATGAGTGGGTTTGCTAAAAAAAACGAGAGTTTCAGATTTTGAATAAAAAATAATTTCAAAACTTACATAAAACAAAAAAAACCTGTAAAATATTGATTAATAGTATATAGATTAATAATTTACAAGATTCGATTAATTATGTATTTCGAGCGAAACGAAACCTCTTTTCAGGGATTTTTTTTCCGGAATACCATGATTTTTTTACGCCTATTTCAAAAACAGCCACAGCTGTTGTAAAATCTCCTACAGCTAAAAAAAAAAAAACAACCATTCGTTAAATTTTTTTACGAAATAACGCTTAATCCCAGAATTAAAAAAGAGTCAATTTAAGTTTAAAATCTTTGTTAATTTCTTATGAAATTAATTGCGTTTTTAATACTTTTGAGCAAGAGCTTAATCAAAACTCTCAATATTTTAAGTAGATTTGCAAAAGGTACGTAGTTTTAAGCACCCGCCAGCATTTTTTTGTAAGGTAAATCAAAATTAAAGTGATTCCTTCAGATGTCAATTTTATGTGACTGAGAGGGCGAAGCTGCATCATAAGATTATCTGTAATTAACATTTAATTGTTAATGAAAGATGCATGACAATTGATTCAATTGGTTCAATTGGACTTTTGAACCAATATTATTTGAATTAAATCAATTAAAAGACCTAACCAGAGAAATATTATGATAGAAAATATACTGCAACTTTTAGTCAGTTTCATTTTGGCACTCGGCATATCATTGTATGCAGTACCTATCGTTATCAGAGTGGTTCGAAAGTTAAGGCTTTTCGATAATCCCAATGAACGCTCCGCAGCCGAAAGGCCTATTCCTACTTTAGGTGGTATAGCTATTTTTGTCAGTTTCATTTTCGCATCGACAATCGGGCTGAGAGGATACGAATTTCCGGAGATGATTTATATCGTGACAGCTATACTTCTGATGTTCTTTGTTGGATTAAAGGATGATATTGTAACATTATCGGCAGGAAAAAAGCTAATGGCTCAAATCCTCACAGCGGGTATTATCATCTTTTTCGCCAAAGTACGCTTTACAAATCTTCATGGTTTTTTAGGAATTGGAGAGATTGGGATGATTTTCAGTGTTATTTTGACAGGCTTTGTAATCATCGTTTTAATTAATTCCTTTAATCTGATGGATGGTATTGATGGTCTGGCCGGCGGACTGACCATGTTAGCTGCACTGGTTTTCGGGACTTGGTTTTTCATCAGCGGCCATTTTGAATATGCAATATTATCAGTTTCACTGATCGGAGCTATCGGGGGATTCTTCTACTTTAATGTTTACGGCGATAAAAACAGAATTTTTATGGGTGACACCGGTTCGCTTGTTTTAGGAACCATTATGTCCATTATTGTGATCCGTTTTAATGAATTTAATATTGATCAAACCCAGGCTTATGCAATAGCCTCTACACCTGCCGTGTCGTTCGGAATTCTTCTTTACCCGCTGGCCGACACTGTAAGAGTAATGATAATCAGAATATTACATCGCAAATCACCTTTTACAGCTGATAAAAATCATCTTCATCATCGTTTACTTGCTTTAGGTTTCTCGCACAAGAGAGCTACCTACACGATTGTTTTTACGAATTTGATTTTCATGCTCTCAATAATAGCGATGCAGCATTTCGGGATATTGGAATTGATGTTTTTTATTTTAGGTGTTGGCAGTATCCTATTTATGATTCCTGCTTATATGCTTCAACGAAAAAATTTGATTCAAAAAGATGATCCTCATCAGCAGTTATTAATTCCGGGTCAGGCCTACGAAATATTGAAAGCCAAAAGATACTCACTTAAAGTGGCCCAGCGGAGTACTCCATTGCGTCTGACAACTCTTCAGGAGTTTTTTCAGAAACTCAACCTATGGTAATCCATTGAAAAACTATTTACTCCAATTTTAAACTTATTTTACAAACCGGTATAAGCATTCGTTTATACCGGTTTGTCCTTAAATAATAGTACATGAATCACCCTGTTCATCAAATATTTCCAAGCCAACAAACCACTATTGCCAAAATATAAACAAGAGGCTTTAACTGTCGAAAAATGACCACCGCACAGAACAAAGATCAAAAAAATGCACAAGAGACCGAGGTTGATTTCATCAATCTGGCGAGAACTTTCTGGGAGGGAAGAAAGTTGATAATAAAGCTGATAATAACCAGTTTGACCATCGGATTTTTTGTAGCAATACTGATTCCCAATGAATTCACCGCTTCGTCAACAATGGTGCCGCAGATCTCCGATCCTAAATCCAAATTAGCCGGTCTTTCAGGAGGATTATCAGGACTTTCCGGATTAGCTGCTATGGCAGGAATTAACCTGAATACCGCCACGGGTTCTGAATTATCTCCCAGAACTTACTCAAGTATTATTTCGAGTGTTCCTTTTCAGCTGGAGCTGATGAAAACGCCACTCAACTTCGAAAAACTGGATAGCCAGGTTACTTTGTACGACTACTATATCAAAGTAAAATTTGGGAATCCATTTATTAAATACACCGTAGGCCTCCCTTCGCTGATCATTAAAGCGATAAAAGGGGATAAGAAAAATAAATTCATTTCGAAAGCAAATCCATTATACATGCTCACGGAGAAGCAGATAGAAGTACAGAAAATTATAGAGCAGCAAGTTGGTATCTTCGTTAACGACAAAGATGCGTATGTTTCATTGAGTTGTTCATTACCTGAAGCTTTTGCCGCGGCACAACTGGCACAGCATGCCCAACTGTTGCTGCAACAGTATATCACAGAGTTTAAGATCGAAAAAGCGAAAGTCGATCAGGAGTTTATTCAGCAAAGGTTCGACGAAGCGAAAAAGACATATCAAGCTGCTCAACAACAACTTGCATCATTTCGTGATCGCAATAAAAATATGACCACGGCCACTGCCAAGACCGAAGAAGAACGGCTCTATGGAGAATATACCCTTGTTACAGGTGTTTATTCGGAGTTGGCCAAAAAACTGGAACAAGCCAAAATTCAGGTCAAAGAGGAGACTCCGGTATTTACAATCATCAAACCGGTATCCGTTCCAATTGAAAAAGCAAGTCCCAACAGGCCTCTGATTCTGGCTATCTCCGCTTTTATCGGATTGGTTCTGGGAACTGTTCTTGTTTTAGGTAAGGATTTTATGCTTCAAATCCGAGATAAATGGAACCAATTTTAAAGAAGAATTTTTCATATTTATTTCTGCTTCAAAATGTTAATTATATAGTTCCGCTGCTGCTCCTTCCCTATCTTACCCGAACCCTCGGAGCAGCAAATTTTGGCAAAATAAGCTTTGCTCAGGCATTTATAACCTACTTTCTGCTTCTTACAGATTTTGGATTCAATACTTCTTCTACCCAGGAAATCGTCAGGGTACGAAACGACAAAGCTGCACTCAGCAAAGTATTTTGGTCCACGACGATCACAAAGCTGCTTTTTGCAATTGTCGGATTGGGAATATTTGCAGTTTTACTGTTGTTGATTCCCAAATTGCAGCAAATGAGTCTTTTGTTGATCATCGCTTTTACAGGAGTCGTTTCTACCATCCTTTTCCCTGTTTGGCTGTTTCAAGGACTCGAAAAAATGTCACACATTGCCTGGTTCAACGTAATCCCCAGGATACTTGTACTCATTATCACTTTGCTATTTGTTCATCAGCAATCGGATTATGTGCTGGCTTTACTGATACAAACTGCGGGGGTCCTGCTTTCTGCGATTGCCTGCACTATATTAATATTCAACCAAAAAATAGTTCATTTCTATTCTCCATGTCTGTCTGATATACGATCGACAATCACTGAAGGATGGCATATTTTCGCATCAGGTGTAGCAACGAATATTTACACCACTACGAATACTGTAGTTTTGGGATTTTTTGCAAATGATATGGCAGTTGGGGTATTTTCAGCCTCCGAAAAAATTATCAGAGCCATCATAGCAATATTTTCCTCCGTATCTCAGGTTACTTTTCCACGAATCAATTCATACTTCCACGAATCAAAAGAACGTGCACTTATTTTTGGAAATAAAATACTAAGGATCACCGCCGGCACAACATTTATTACAGGCATTTTGCTCCTTTTACTTGCGCCGTTTATTGTGAAACTGCTCTTTGGATTACCTCAATTTGATGAAACAATTGTAATTTTAAGAATCAGCAGCTTTATTCCATTTTTCGCAATCTGTAACGGAATCCTGGCGGTGAATCTGTTAATTACTTTTGGATTAAAGCATTACCTGGTCAAAATCGTTGGAGCAGGTGGTATATTCAGTTTGTTAATGATTGTACCGGCTGTTTTAACCTATCAGGCACGGGGAGTTGCTGTAGTTGCTTTATTAACAGAGGTACTGATCAGTATTCTCTTACTTTACGTTTTTAGAAAAAATCACATCAAACTACATTGGAGGTGATGGTATTACTGCTAACCGGAGCGATTGACATCCGAAGTTTTAATGTACCTTTTACCTCCATTACTTCAGTTGAAGAGCGATTTTCGCAATATCTCTGCAGCATCGAATATGCTATTACCCACTATCAGCTAATTACTGAAATTGTATTTTGCGAGAATACCGGATATGCCTTTAACCATGTTCCGCTTCAGGAAAAGGCACTAATAAACGGAAAGAAACTTGAAATTCTTTCCTTCAGAGGTGATTACGATCAGATAAAACAAAAAGGAAAAGGTTATGGCGAGGGTGAAATCATCAGATATGCCCTTCAAAACAGTGAAATTCTCGGCAAAAGAGACACTTTTTTCAAGCTTACCGGCAGGCTGATTGTGAAAAATATGGATGAAATCATTACAGCAACCCCATTCGAAAACAGTTTCATTTATCATCCCAAAAATATCTATCAGATGCCGGTTGATCATGTTGAAACTTTTTTCTACAAAGTCAATAAAAATCTGTATGACAAGTATTTAATAGATGCCTATAAGGAAGTTGACGAACCACAATTTCGATTTCTGGAGCACCTTTTTTATGAACGGTTATCGTCTCTTAATCTTCAATCGTTTAAACGTGTTCCACTGATTTCAGGATTTTCGGGATCATCTGGCGATCCTTACGAATCAGGCAAAAAAGCAGAAATCCTGGAAAGAATTAATTGCTTTATTGGAGTCCATAACCTAAAAAAAACTGTCATCGAAAAATTTATGACCCAACTGTTTTCGTTTGTTCTAAAAGTCAGAAAATTGGTTAAATGGACTTAAAAACTACCACTCAGGATGGGGCCCCAACCTCCATAGATTCAATGAATCTTCCGTTAATCAGCATAATAACTGTAGTTTATAATAGTGTAAAAACCATAGAGCAGACGATATTAAGTGTTATTGGTCAATCCTATCCGAATAAGGAATATATCATAATTGACGGTGGCAGCACAGATGGTACGGTTGAAATCATTAAGAAGTATGAATCAAATCTCTCCTATTGGGTAAGCGAACCTGATAAGGGTATTTTTGATGCCATGAATAAGGGGATTAGCATGGCAAAGGGGGAATTAATCGGAATTATAAATGCCGATGATTGGTATCAAGAGAATATATTCGCCACAATAGCCGAACGTTTTAGGGAAACAGGATCAGATCATGTGATTCACGGATTAATCCGCAATTTTCTGGATGAAGAGTTTTACTCAATGGTGGGGAATTCGATACGCAGACTGCGTTATGACATGATTCAGCATCCCACTTGCTTTATTCCGCAAAAACTGTATCGCACATTTGGGAAATACGATATATCACTCAGACATTCAGCCGATTATGATCTTATTTTAAGATTTGTACACAAGGGTGTGAAATTTAGTTTCGTTGAAAAACCGATTGTAAATTTCAGACTTGGAGGCAATTCTTCCAATACCTGGGCCGAAAAAGAGATGTACCGGGTAAGGGTTAAGCATCATGTTATATCTAAAACTGAAGGATTTTTAAGAATCATACTCGTGTCTGTTTTCAGTTTAGCAAAGCGATTCCTTAAATAATGAGGGAATGTGCTAATGTGAGAATGTGCTAATGTGCTAATATGGTAATGTGCCAATATAATGAATAATTATCAATTCTTAATTATCAATTAATAATTGAGCATTAATAATTGAACATTGATAATTGAACATTGATCCGTCAGACTTCGGCGTGAGCTCAGTCGAACGCTGACGGAGAACATTCATAATTAAATGAGGTGATTAAATCCGGCTATGTAGGATTTCTGATTTTTGTGGGTATGATGATCGTTTTTTTCATCCTTCCAGATCCGGAAGGGCTGCAAAAGCCGTTCAGAATTCTCCTTGGGTTATCTTTTGTAATCATCTATTTTGCATTGCTGATTAAAAAGGAGATTAGTCCAAAAACCCTGTGGCCGGTTGTTATTGGAGGTGCATTGGTTGGAATAATGATTTTCAGAGGCACCATTCAGACCTCTTTTATCAATGCTTATCTTTGTTTATTCGGGCTGCTTTGCATGCCATACCTCTTTTTCTCACTCACTCCAATCCGAAGGACCAACCTGAATTATATTCATGTTATCTGCATTCTCTCTTTTTTAATTCAGTTTTTAGTCTTTAGCTCGGCTGACGGAAGACCATCGCTCGCTTATGAGATCAACTTATCAGGAGCATACCTCTTTCTTTTTTTTATCAGCTCTGATGTTTTGAATCACAAACACGGCAAATTATTGGTTATTGCCCTTTCATTATTCACCTTGAGCAGGTTGCTGATTTTCAGCATGATTCTTTTTTATATGGTTCGGGTTTCTAAAAAATATATCAAGCCCTGGCTGGAAAAACTGAATGCAACACGTCTAGCCATTGCCAGCTACCTGATAATCAGCATATTCTCGCTTTGGTATGTTGCTAATGTAAAATCGCAGATTGCCTATGATACCAGCATCAGCCGTATAGCAACATTAAACGACGGATCAAATGAATTACGGTTTCTGGCCAATACACTGGTACTCGGAACTGTCGTCGCTACCCCGCTGGATGCTAAAGTTTTATTTGGATTCGGACCTATTGAGAATTTCATCAATGCGCCAAAAGGATCACAGATAATGCCCCATAATGAGTTATTCGATTCAATAGTTCAGTTTGGCATAATCACTGTAATTTTCTTCTCCCTTTTTTCGTTGCCTCTCTTTAATAAGGTAACGTCATATGGAAATATCGAATATTTGATTTCTATACTTTTCTATACTTTAATTCTTTGGGTCAGATTCCTTCTGGTGCCAAGTTTTGAAATGTTGTTTATCCTGTTTCTGCTGTATATCGCTCATGAAAGAAATAGGGAAGAAGAACTAAAATTGACAACTACTTAATACCACCTTTGGAATTAAAAAAATTCGCCTGCAAATGAACATCGCTTTTTTGGTTCATGACATCCATTTTGGAGGAGGCGGTGAGCGCGTAACCGTCAATATGGCCAACTATTTTGCAACCAAAGGAGACGAGGTAACCATTGTTTCAATATCCACACGTAAAACAGTAAGTATTTTCCAAATCAATACGCTGGTTCATATTGATTATCTCGATATTGATCAGGATAGCGGCAATAATCTGATCCGGAAAATTCAATCTGTTTTTGCAGTAACAAAATATTTCACTAAAATTAGTGATCCAATTTTTATACTCGGAATTGGAACCTACCCAACCTTATTGGCGGCCTTGCTGCCTAAGCGAGAGAATCAAATTAAGATCGGATGCCAGCATGGCTCCTTTGCTTCAGTAAAATATTTGTGGTCATTCTTGCGCCGGCTTTTCTGGCGACGACTTAATATGGTGGTTTCTCTCACCGGCTACGATGTTCCAAAACTCCTGAAGTTAAATAAGAACGTTTGTGTAATACCTAACAGCGTTTCATTTTTCCCGGAACTGCCGGCGGCCCTACGGAATAATACGATTCTCTCAATAGGAAGAATTGATTATCCAAAAGGATTCGATCTTTCGTTGGAAGTATTCAGCCACTTCTGCCTTTTAAATGAGGATTGGAAACTCCGCATTATTGGAGACGGACCGTTACGAAAAACAATCGAAGCAACGATAAAGAGAGAAGGCCTCACCGAAAGGGTTAGCATTCTTCCCTCGACCGATAAAATCGTTGAAGAATACTTAAATGCTTCGGTTTTCATGATGACCTCCCGTACCGAAGGATTGCCAATGGTATTACTTGAAGCACAGGCATGCGGATTGCCAATTGTCGCCTTCGATTGCGAAACCGGACCATCAGAGATCGTCACCAACAATGAAAATGGCTATCTCATAGCTGATTACAATATTGAAAAAATGAGTCAGCAACTGGCTGAATTAGCTTCTGATTTCGACAAAAGAAAGGAATTTGGTGAAAATGCCAGAAATAATGTGAGAAAATTTTTCCCGGATCAGGTCTTTGCACAGTGGGAAAGACTTTTCGAGCAACTCAGCTCTGCAATTTAAGAATTCAACCTTAATACCATTGCGGAAATGATTTTTTTTAATCCCGGAGGGATTGTCTGTTTATAGAATATTGAGCAGATGAAGAAACATACGACTCCGGCCGGAGTCGCATCTGCATGAATAACGACATTTTCTATAAACGTGCGACCTCTCTGAGGTCTTTGAAATCATATCTCACGATACAGTATTTGAGGAATTTATCGTCATTCAATTTTGTTAATTGCAGATTCCTTCTGCCAACGGCGGACCTGAATTGTAGAAATAAAATAATGTCGTTTTATTTTTCGATCAATTTATTTTAATCCTGTTCATCAGTAAATGTTGAAGATTACGTTGCGGTGCTCTGCAATTTAAGAATTCAACTTTAATACTATTACGAAAATGATTTTTTTTAATCCCGGAGGGATTGTCTGTTTATAGAATATTGAGCAGAT
>JBAXOA010000078.1:0-21364 GCA_037133495.1 Mariniphaga sp.
GTAACCGCGACCATCGTGGTAACGCCAACCTTTACCAATGCGGGTGTGAGCTGCAGCGGTCCGGCGAAAACATTTACGATTACTGTGAATCCGACAGCTCAGGTGAATGCGATCTCCGGTCAGGTTCTATGCAACGGTTCGGCTACAACGGCTGTGAACTTTGGCACGGTCAGCGCCGGCGGTACAACGACCTATGCGTGGATTAACAGTGACACGACCATCGGACTTGCAGCAAATGGTTCAGGTGATATCGGAGCGTTTACGGCAATCAATACCGGAACAGCACCTGTAACCGCGACCATCGTGGTAACGCCAACCTTTACCAATGCGGGTGTGAGCTGCAGCGGTCCGGCGAAAACATTTACGATTACTGTGAATCCGACAGCTCAGATATTCAGGCTTTCAAGTCAGGAGCTTTGCAACAGATCAGCTACAACAGCAATCCTGTTTAATACCATTAACACTGGTGGAACTACTACATATTCCTGGACGAACACCGATGCAACAATCGGACTTGCATCCAATGGATCCGGCAATATCCCATCCTTTACTGCTGTCAATACTGGTAACAATGAAGTAACAGCAACTATTATAGTGACACCAACTTATGCCAATGCAGGAGTAAGTTGTACCGGACCTTCAAGGAGCTTTACAATTCTTGTCAATCCTACTCCGGCTGCTCCCGCTGGAAGCGACAGAATAATATGTCAGAAGGAGGAGACCTCTCTTGGTGCTTCTAATGTGTCCGGGAGTACCTATAGCTGGACTTCCGCACCTACTGGATTTACTTCCTCAGGTGCTAATCCAACGGTATCTCCAATGGTCACCACAACCTTTACTTTAACCGAAACCATTACAGCTACTGGTTGTGCAAGTACAAACAGTGTTATCGTAACTGTTAATCCGATACCTGCTGCAGTGGCCGGAGCAGACAGAATAATCTGTCTGAATACCGGTACCATTTTGGGAGCATCACCAGTATCGGGAAGTACTTATAGCTGGAGTTCTGTGCCTTCCGGATATATATCTGCAGCAGCAAATCCTACTGTTAATCCGACTATTACTACGACCTATACTGTTTTGGAGACTGTCACAAGTACAGGTTGCAGTAATAGCAATAGTGTTGTAGTAACTGTGCGGCCATTATATTTCCCGACAATCACAGGATTGACGACTGTTTGTGCAGGGACTGCCGGAGTTGTTTATAGAACAGATGCGGTAATGACTGATTATAAATGGACACTTCCACCGGGTGCTAAGATCATTTCCGGTGCGGGCACAGATGTTGTTGTGGTTGACTTCAGCGCAACAGCGTCTCTGGGATTTGTCGTTGTGAGCGGGATAAGCGAGTGCGGATATTTTACCATCTCCAATAATTACTCAGTTGCTGTAAATCCGATACCAACCACTCCAAGGATTATTGAACAAGGGCATACCCTGATCAGCAGTGCGGATAGTGGAAATCAATGGTACCTCGATAGCAATCCTATTGCCACAGGAGGAACTGAAAAACAATATGCTGCCCTTGTTAGTGGCAATTACACGGTTACGCAGACTATAAACAATTGTGAATCATTGCCTTCGTATGTATTTGCTTTGTCTGATATTAGTGCCAGTGATATAGAGATGACTGTTTATCCGAATCCTAATCACGGTCAGTTTAATCTTAAGATTCAATCAGGCAAGCCGGTTGAACTTATGATAGATATCAGCAATAACAATGGTAAATTACTTTGGAGACAAGAAAAAGTGGCTATTGACAGAAGTTATCTTACACCGGTTGATCTGATCAATATTCCGGGAGGAATTTACATGATAAGGGTGCACAATAGTAAAATTAACAAGGCAATTAAAGTTATTATAACTAAATAAGCAGAGATTACAACAATTTCAGAAGGGTTGATTCCATGTTTTTTGGCGTCGAAAATGGGGCAAAACGTTTTACAGGCACTCCTTCCCGGTCTATTACAAATTTGGTAAAGTTCCATTTTATTCTGCCTCCCAAAAAACCGGGCAATTTTTTCTTGAGAAATGCAAACAAAGGATGGGCACCGGCTCCATTAACGTCGATTTTGCTGAACATTGGAAAGCTTACTCCATAATTCACCAGACATCCTTCTGAAATTTCTGTGTTGCTTCCGGGTTCTTGATTACCGAACTGGTTGCAGGGGAATCCGCAAATTATCAGTCCTTTATCGTAGTATTTTTTGTGTAATTCTTCCAATCCGGCATACTGAGGTGTGAATCCGCATTTGCTCGCGGTATTTACGATTACGACGACTTTCCCTTTGTAATCAGCAAAATTTTTTTCTTCACCATGGAGCTTTGTTGCCGAAAAACTGTAAAATATAGAATCCATAATTTTTTTTCGTTTTGAAAGGTATTGTTATCTTTTTGGATTAAATAAACAGACCCTGAAGGTTTTCAAAACCTTCAGGGTCTGTCTGTAAACTTGTAATTTTACAGAACCAAAAAAGTTTCTTAAAGTGTCAATGGAAGTCCACGGTAAAAATCAAGAATCTTTGTCCTGAAAATAAATTCGTATTTTGCCTGCAGCAGGTCGGATTCTGTTTTTGCAAGTTTGGTTTTAGCGGTATTATACTCCACAGCATTTACCAATCCAACACTAAATTTCTCTTCCGAATAGCGGAATGCCTCTTTCATAGAGAATACGGCTTTTTGGTTCGAAGTGTACCGGTTAAAAGCTGCAATGGCATTTGTCTGAGCGGTTTCAATGTCAGAACGAAGCAATTTTTTGGCACTCTCAAGTTCAAGTTCAGTATTCAGAACCTGAAGTCTGGCATTATCGATTTGCAAACGATTTTGGAAACGGGTAAAAATTGGAATGTTTACCTGGAGTCCGACTCCCTTTCGCTGATTATTCTTCAGCTGCCTTGAGAAAGATATATCGCTGTTAGTGACGTCTTTGTATTTATTATTATAAGAATCATAAATATTCGCATACAGGCTTACTGTTGGATAAAGTGTTCCTTGCGCCATTTTAAATTGGTATTGCGAACTCTGATAACGTAAATCGGCTCCTTTTATTTCAGGTCGGATTAGCACTGCTGATTTATAAACTTCTCCGGCGGAAACGATTGATGCCTGAGCCGAAATTTCCGGAAGAACTGGAACTTCTATCTCAAAATTATCCTTTAGAGGAAGTTCAAGCAACTGGGTAAGTTTAAGTTTTGCCAGTTGAAGCTGGTTCTTCGCGTTAACCAGGTTGAGCTCTTCTCCTGCCGCCTGAGCCTGTATTTCGAGAAGGCTCCCTTTAGCAAGACTTCCGGCTTCGACCTTCTCGTTAATCTGTTTGATCTGAAGATTAGTAACCTGCAACTGATCTTCTGAAACTTTAACCAGATCTTTGGCAAATAGGATTTCTAAATATGTTGAAGCAATATTCACCGACATATCACTCTTCGCTCTTGCCAGATCTTCTATACTGGCCTGAAGATCCAGCTCAAGTTTTGAAATGCTGTTGGTGATCTGAAACCCTTGAAATACAGGTATATTAGTGCCAATTCCAAAATCTGTTTGGGCTGAGTTGATGTCTTTATAGGTATTGTCATAAGTGAGTGAGCGACCGAAATTCAGATTTTGCGACATTTGTCCATTCAGATTTGGCAACCTTGAAAACTTCGATTGACTCAGCTGATTTTTCTGATATTGAGTGGAGATTACTCCCTGTTTTATTTTGATGTTATTATCCTGCGCATAGTTGATGCACTTTTCGAGGCTCCATATTTCCTGTGCCTGAAGTGAGGTAAAAAGTGCTGCAAAGAGAAGGAGGGTGATTGTTGAAATAGTCCGTATCATAGTTGAATTTTTTTAGTGCCCGATTGCTCGCTAAATTATTAAACGTTTCGTTGTCTTTTAGGATATTATGATTTTTTTTCTGCCTCTTTTTTCTTGATGTCAACTAACATTCCTTTTAAACGATCCTCTTTTGTAATTCCGGAGATAATCTCAATATTAATCCCATCGGAGATTCCTGTTTTGACATATTTTTTCTCAAATTTTTGGGGCAGCGACTCGACTTCAACAAATGCTGAATCTTTCTGGAACTTCAATAATCCTTCCGGGATAGCAAGTACGCTGTCGCGCTTTTCCAAAACTATATTCGCATTTGCGCTATAGCCCGAGCGGATAAACTGGTTCTCTTTCAGCTTTACATCGGCCTTGATATCAAATTGAATGGCGCCATTTTCAATCAGTCCCTTTGGCGCAATGTATTTTAATATGGCATTGAATTTTTCGGCTTCAATAGCTCCGATAGTTAATTCAATATTCATCCCTTCTTTTATTTTTCCGACTTCTGTTTCGTCTACTTTGCCTTGGAAAATCATATCGTTCATATCCGCAACGATTCCGATTGTAGTTCCCGCATTGAATGTATTAGCTTGAATAACAGAGAATCCCTCTTTTACCGGCACATCCAGCACCATTCCGTCGATGGTCGAGCGAATTAATGTATTAGTGGTAGTTGCAGAACTTTTAGTAACGCCCTTGCGGATTAGTTCGAGATTATTTTCCGCAGCTTCGGCCTCTTCTTTGGCTGAATTAAATGTCAGTCTGGCTTTTTGGAACTCCTCTTTTGAAATCACCTGTTTTGCAAAAAGTGCTGAAGTTCTGTCGAAATCAATTCGTGCATCTTCGAGGTTTAATTTCGAACGATTTACGCGCGATTCGGCATTGTTAAGGTTAACCATGTCAGGAATAATCTTAACCCTTGCGATGACATCGCCTTTTTTGATCTTTTGTCCGGCCAGAATAAAAATTTCTTCCAGGATTCCAGATACCTGAGGTTTTATCTCTATCTCTTTCCGGGGAATTACCGAACCTGTGGCTACGGTTTTCTTGATAATATTGGTGATCTGAGCCTTTTGAATCTCGAACTCATCAGGTTTGGCCTGCGATTTTTTGTAAAGAAAGACCAGTGTCCCCACAAACACGGCTCCAAGCAAGGTAAAGCCAAAAATTTTAGCAATCTTTTTTAGGATACTTCCACTATTCGTTTTCATGATATTCTTATTATTCAATTAATTATAATATTAAACAATTTATTATTCTTCACGTAAAGCATCAATTGGTTTGATCTGGATTGCTCTGGTGGCGGGGATCATTCCGGCGAAGAGTCCGGCAATAATTAATACGCCCAGGGCTGAAAGTGCAACGGTCAGACTGACGGCCGGATGTGCAAAGAACGCACGGTCACCACTTTGAACAGCCTGACTTTCAATTGCTCTGCTTACCAATTCGAGCAGTCCCACACCCATTGACAACCCGATATATCCTGCAACGGTAGTTAATACAACGCTCTCGAGCATAATCTGCCCGATAATGGTCCTTGGTGTTGCCCCGATTGCCCGCTGAACGCCGATCTCTTTGGTGCGTTCTTTGATAATTACAAGCATGATATTACTTACACCAATTACCCCTGCAAGAAGTGTTCCAATGCCTACAATCCAGGTTAAGATCTGAATTCCCAGGAACAATCCGCTCATCTGTTTAAACTCCTTTTCTATATTTACGCTGTTCAACGCCTGAAGATCTGTAGGAGCAATGGAATGTTTCTTTTTGATCAGCTCCTTCACTTTATCCTCCACCACACTTACCGGCACCCCTTTTTTTGCAGTGATCGCCAAAAAATGAACCTGGTTGCCCATATTATAAGTCTGCAGCATAGTAGTAAATGGCAACGAAATAGATTCTTCCGTTCTTCCGTTGATGTTAATCCGGGTTTCGGCTCTGATTAATCCGACCACCTGATAATAGACCCCTGAGATTTTCAGATATTGACCGATTGGATTCTCTTTAACATCGAACATCGATTCAAAGACTTTTTCACCAATCACACAGACTTTCCGTTTATCACGAATATCAAGGTCATTAATCCAGCGTCCTTTTAAAACCGTACTGGGATCAATTTTAACGTAATCGGGATAATCGCCCTTTACATTAAAAGAGCCAACTTTCTTTCCCCTGATCACATTTGACGCATTTCCAAATCGTCCTGTAAAATTTTTTGGAGTAATATATTCTATTTCCGGGACATTATCTTTTAAGTATTGAAGATCTTCTGCGTCCATATGCCAGTATCTTCCACGTTTAAATCCTTTGAAAGGTTCGCTGGTCTGTTCACTCCAAAAGAAAGCTGAATTCGCGGCAAACTTTGCAATTCCTTCTGAAACACCGTTTTGAAGTCCTTTTCCGGCACCCGCCATCACAATAAGCATGAAGATACCCCAAAATACGCCAAACGCGGTGAGCAGACTTCTCACCTTGTTCTTTGCCAAAGCATTCCAGATTTCATTCCACCTGTCGATATCAAACATGACTTCAAAAATTACGAATTATGTCCGCCAGCTGGCGGAACGAATTATAAATTAATTTGCACATAAGTTTATGTGCGGCTTTTCCGAAGTTGCTGATCGCCGTTGTTTGGCGATCGCTGCAACATCTGTTTGTTTATTCGTCGCGTAAAGCTTCGATTGGTTTCACCATTGCCGCCTTCCTTGCTGGCAAGTAACCCGCCAATGCTCCTGAGACTACCAATATCACCAATGAGACAATGGCGGTTGTAAAATCTACGGTTGGATTACGGAAAAATATTCCTTCGCCGCCACCGGAGGCCAGCATCTTCTCGAGACCGAAATTGATCCCTTCCATAATACCCACACCAACGACTAATCCCGCGTAGCCGGCCACCGTTGTGATCAGGATTGATTCGAGCAGAACTAAGCCGATTACTGAAGAAGGGGAGGCTCCCAGCGCTTTGCGGATGCCGATCTCGCGGGTCCGCTCTTTCACCAGAATCAGCATGATATTGCTTACACCTACAATCCCGGCAATCAATGTCCCGATTCCAATAATCCAGACAAAGATTTTAATTGCCTGAAAAATTTTCATGGTTCGTATGTATTCTGTCAGCATATTAAAAGAACCCATTGCCCTTTTATCTTTAGGATCAAATTTATGTCTCAAGGCCAGACCCTGTCTGATTTTATTGGTAATAGAATCGGCTTCCTCCACCGTCGATACCATTTTTGTTGTGACGGCAAAAGAATGTACCCTGTCGGCTCCATTAAAGATCCGCTGGGCAGTTGTGACGGGAATATAGGAAGTTCTCTCGTTGTTTCTGGCTTTGTCGTGGGTGACCCCGATAACTTTGAAAGGGACACTGTTTAACTTAATATATTTGCCGATCGGATCCTCCTCTTTAAACAGCGCTTTCCGGACATTATCACCAATGACGATCACTTTTCGAAAATCTGACATATCCAGATCGTTGATAAAACGGCCTGAAGTAATGATTACTTTCTCCATCTCCCGTAAGGCAGGGTGACAGGATGAGGTTTCAAATGATCCGTATTCATTTTTATAGGTGTAGACGATATTGCCAGGGAGATAATATCTCGAGGAAATCTGCTCGAGATCCACATTTTTCTCCTTCAGGAAGGAATAATCTGCATTATTAAATTTAATGGTTCTTCCCTCTTTCATCCCCTGGTATGGAATTGAAGTGTCACCGGTCCACAGCCACATAATATTTATCGAATTGCTCGCAAACTGTTCTTTCACCCCGTTTTGAAGTCCGTTTCCGGATCCAAGCAGAATCATCAGCATAAAGATTCCCCAGGCGACAGAGAAGCCGGTGAGGAAGGTTCTTAACTTATTTTTTTTAATGGTAGAGAAAATCTCTTGCCAAACATCAACATCAAACATGGCTACAAGTATTATTCGGTTCGTACACGATCTTTGAACAACTGCAATTCTCCATTTTTGATTATCTCCTCAATCACGCCATCCTTGAGCCTGATAATTTTTTTAGTCATTGAAGCAATATCATGTTCATGGGTGACAATAATGACCGTTTTCCCTTGTTCATTAATCTCCTTAAGGATATCCATCACTTCAAAGGAGGTAGTGGAATCGAGTGCTCCGGTAGGTTCGTCGGCCAGGATAATCTGAGGCTGAGAGATCAGCGCCCTTGCAATGGCAACCCGCTGCTTTTGTCCGCCCGATAACTCACTCGGTAAATGGTGAGCCCACTCTTTTAATCCAAGCCGGTCGAGGTATTCAAGGGCTATCAGATTGCGTTTTTTTCGGCTTACTTTTTGATAATAAAGTGGCAAGGCCACATTTTCCATAGCATTTTTAAAAGAGATCAGGTTAAATGACTGAAATATAAACCCAATCATTTCATTGCGGGTCATCGCAGCCTTGGTCTCATTCAGCCCTTGTATCAGCTTGCCCCCAAGATGATAGGTTCCCTGATCATAATCGTCAAGAATTCCAATAATATTCAGCAACGTGGATTTTCCGGATCCGGATGAACCCATAATGGAAACAAACTCGCCCTCTTCAATATCCAGGTTAAGCCCTTTTAAAACATGAAGGCTGTTGCTCCCCATCACATACGACTTGTGCAGATTATTAATCTGTATCATTTTAATCTATTTTATTGTTAAAGACCCGCAGCCGGATTATTAAGTAATCGTCAATAATTAAATATACAATAATATTTATTCCAATTCCCTAATAAAACAGACGAAAAGTTTATGAAAATGTTACAGTGAAATTAACGAAAATTTACCGATTATGCACTGGTTTTGAAAAATGCAGCAAGAGTCATGCCATCAATTGCATATTTTTGATAACCAATGATGTATTACATTTTTGAATGTAATACGACTATTCAAAAATGTACGCTTTTAAACTTCTAAGTGTTCATTAACGTACACAATACGATATGACTATTCAGGAAGTAAGAAATGATTTTAAACGGATATAAACGAATGTAAACGATTAATATACGATTATGTGGTAATGCTCTGATTAACATTGTATAATTATTTATTTTATTTAATCGAAATTTTCTTGCAAATTGTTAAATGATTAATTAGCTTTATACCCACTTTCCTAAAATTCAATTGTATGAGAACCTACCAACCTAACTCCAGCATTGCATTTCAAGGCATCATAAATAAGGTGGCCGCCATCCATCTCATCAATGAAATTCAACCTCAAAAAGATGAGTATTTTGAATCAGGGAGAGATGCTATTGCAGAAACGATTTGCTATGTAGTTTCCCAAATGCAACATTTGGACGTCGAAGAATTGAAGGTGGCTACTTTAATTCTTTGTGATCTGAATATGATCAGGGAATTTATGGGTAAATTAGTAAAACCTATGGATATTAATTGATCAATTATCAATTAATAATGTTCATTGTTAATGTCAGCCCGGACAAATTTATTCCTTTCCATCAGTCTTTCAGCGGATTCCATCCTTGGGCCTGCAACGGAATCGCTTGTCCGACACCTGCTGTAATCAGGTTTACGCCCTCGCTTTTATCCGTAATATAACCAATAACAGAGATATCGGGATGGTTGCGGATTTTATCATTATCTGCTACCGGAAGGGTAAAAAGCAATTCATAATCTTCTCCTCCATTCAAAGCGGCTACCAACGGATTTATATTCAGTTCAGCAGCCATTTTTTTTGTTTGATTGTCGTACAACAGCCGGTCTTCGTAAAGCCTGCAACCGACATTACTTTGTGTACACAAATGTAGAATTTCGGAAGAAAGTCCGTCTGAAATATCAATCATCGAAGTAGGTATGATGCCTAATTCTTTAAATAGCAATGGAATATCTTTTCTGGCTTCTGGTTTTAACTGCCTTTCAAGAATATAATCATAGCCCGCAAACTGAGGTTTCATGTGCGGATTCACTTTATAAACTTCATTTTCACGTTCCAGCAATTGCAAACCCATATAAGCCCCTCCCAGATCTCCGGTAACACATAACAGATCGGTGTCTTTAGCTCCGTTCCTATAAACAAGATCCTCCTCTTCAGCTTCACCAATAGCGGTAACCGATATTGTTAGTCCTGTAAGTGATGATGTTGTGTCGCCACCAACGAGGTCAACGCCATATCTTTCGCAAGCCAGATAAATACCGGCATACAGCTCGTCGAGCGCTTCAACTGACATTTTTGCCGAGACAGCAATCGAGACGGTAATCTGTCTTGGCGTTGCATTCATAGCATATACGTCGCTAAGATTAACAGTGACAGCTTTATAGCCGAGGTGCTTTAGCGGAACATACATCAGGTTAAAGTGTACCCCTTCGGTTAAAAGATCGGTGGTTACTACTATTTTTTTATTTTTAAAATCCAATACGGCGCAATCATCTCCGACTCCTTTAATCGTACTTTCGTTTTTTATAACGATATTTTCGGTCAGGCGACGAATTAATCCGAACTCACCAAGCTCGGAAAGTTCTGTTTTACTGTGTGTTGCATTTGTCATGTTATTCGGGCCGTATATCAAAATTTAGAAAGCCAAAAGTAATGTTCCTTTTGTATCTTTGCAATTTATAACAAGTCTATTTAAAAACTAAATAGGAATTTGCCCTGTTTGATTGTTACAGGTATATTATTGTAGTATTGAGAAATTATCATGGAAGACCAAAATAAATTACTAAATGAAGTAGCCCAGCGTGATTATCGGTTTGGATTTGTGACAGATATAGAGACTGATACCATTGTAAAAGGGTTAAACGAAGAGGTTGTAAGAATTATTTCAGCCAAAAAAGACGAGCCTGAGTTTATGCTCGAGTTTCGCCTTAAGGCTTACAGGCGCTGGTTGACGATGAAAATGCCTGACTGGGCGCAGCTCAAAATTCCGGTAATCGATTATCAGGAGATTATATTTTATGCCGCACCTACACAACAGGCTAAATATGAAAGTCTTAACGAGGTTGATCCCGAATTGCTGCGTACCTTCGAAAAACTGGGAATTCCGCTGGAAGAGCAAAAAATGCTGTCTGGTGTTGCTGTGGATGCGGTAATAGACAGCGTTTCAGTTAAGACCACTTTCAAGGAAACTCTGGCAGAACGGGGAATTATCTTCTGTTCGTTCAGCGAAGCAGTGAAACACCATCCCGATCTGATCCAAAAATACCTGGGAATGGCAGTACCCTACAACGATAATTACTTTGCAGCGCTCAATTCGGCAGTATTCTCAGATGGATCGTTTGTGTATATTCCCAAAGGAACCCGCTGTCCAATGGAATTATCAACCTATTTCCGGATCAATGCCAAAAATACAGGGCAGTTTGAACGGACGTTAATTATTGTAGAAGACGACAGTTATGTCTCCTATCTTGAAGGATGTACAGCCCCCATGCGGGACGAAAATCAGCTTCATGCTGCAGTTGTAGAGATTATTGCCCTCGATCGCGCGGAAGTCAAATATTCAACGGTTCAAAACTGGTATCCGGGGGATAAAAATGGCAAAGGAGGAATCTTTAATTTTGTGACAAAACGAGGTATCTGCAAAGGAGTATCCTCGAAAATTATCTGGAATCAGGTAGAAACAGGTTCGGCTGTAACCTGGAAATATCCAAGTTGTGTTTTAATGGGTGATCATTCTATTGCAGAATTCAATTCCGTTGCCCTGACCAATAATTATCAGCAGGCCGATACAGGTACCAAGATGATCCATATTGGAAAAAATACCAAGAGTACCATCGTATCAAAGGGAATTTCTGCGGGCCACAGTTCAAATTCGTACCGAGGTCTGGTGAGGGTCGCCCCCAAAGCCGAAAACGCGCGTAATTATTCCCAATGCGACTCACTTTTGCTCGGTGATAGTTGTGGCGCCCACACATTCCCGTATATTGAAGTTGGTAACAGCAGTTCAATCATAGAACACGAAGCAACGACATCAAAAATTGGGGAAGACCAGATTTTTTACTGTAATCAACGCGGTATCTCTACAGAAGATGCTATAGGAATGATTGTTAACGGATATGCCCGTGAAGTAATTAATAAACTACCGATGGAATTTGCTGTTGAGGCTCAAAAATTATTGCAGATCAGCCTCGAAGGGAGCGTGGGGTAGGCAGGAATTAGGAATTAGGAATTGGGAATTAGGTTCGCCAGCTGGCGGAAGGAATTAGGAATTGGGAATTAGGTCTGCCGGTTGGCGGAAGGAATTAAAAATGAAAAAGTCAAATAATAATAGAATATGCTGGTAATTAAAGATTTATACGCTAAAGTCGAAGGAAAAGACATTCTAAAAGGAATCAACCTTACGGTTAATGCAGGAGAAGTCCACGCAATTATGGGACCAAATGGCTCAGGAAAAAGTACACTGGCTAATGTTTTGGCCGGTCATACTAATTTTGAAGTCACTCATGGTTCAGTTACTTTTAATGGAAAGGATTTGTTTGAAATGTCTGCCGATGTCAGAGCTAAGGAGGGTTTGTTCCTTAGCTTTCAATACCCTGTTGAAATTCCTGGGGTTAGCATGGTTAATTTTCTGAAAACAGCCGTAAACGAACATCGGAAATATCGCAATCAGAAAGAGTTGTCTGCTGGAGATTTCCTAAAAATGATGCGTGAGAAAAAAGCAATGGTTCAAATCGATTCTCAGCTAACCAACAGATCTGTAAATGAAGGTTTTTCGGGTGGTGAGAAAAAGAAAAATGAGATTTTTCAGATGGCGATGCTTGAACCTACCTTGGCGATCCTCGACGAAACCGACAGCGGCCTCGATATCGATGCCCTTCGTATCGTTTCTAATGGGGTTAATATGCTTAAAACACGTGATAATGCAACCATTCTTGTTACTCATTATCAGCGGTTGCTTGATTATATTGTCCCTGACTTTGTGCACGTTCTTTATGAAGGACGGATTGTAAAATCAGCCGGCAAAGAATTGGCATTTGAGCTTGAGGAGAAGGGATACGACTGGATTAAAAAAGAGCTGGGAGAATAGCTATGGCAGAGGTAATAGATAAAATAGGAGCAGTTCAGCGGATCAGTGATATCTATATCGCAAATCTGCGTAAAATCAGCGACGGGTTAGCCGACTCGGTTAACATTGCCCGTCAGCCTGCAATGAAAGCCTTTGAACGGATGGGCATTCCGGGGTTCAGAACAGAGAATTACAAATATACCGATCTCACAAAACTTTTTGAAAATGAAAATTTCAGGCGGGCTTTTAAGCCTGATGAATTTGAGGTCGATCTGAGCGAAGTATTTAGCTGCGACGTTCCGGAATTCGATACTCACCTTATTCTGGTTGTTAATGGGTGGTATGATGAGTCCAGTAATAACCATAAATCATATCCTGAAGGGGTCATTATCAAAAGTTTTCGGAAGGCTGCTATCGAAAATCGCGAATTGGTTGAAAAATACTATGGTAAACTTGCAAAGGCAGCGAACGATCCTTTGATCGCAATGAATACTTCTTTCGCACAGGACGGGGTTTTTATTTATATTCCTGATAACACTCACATTGATAAGCCATTGCAGATTATCAATATCTTGAGAAGTGATGATGATCTGTATGTAAATCAGCGTAATATGATTATTGCCGGAAAAAATACCCAGGCGAAAATTATGCTCTGTGATCATACACTTCTTCCGCAGCAATTTATAAATAATAATATCACTGAATTTGAAATTGGTGAAGATTCGGTGATTGATGTTTATAGCATTCAGAACCAGCATAATAAAACTGCTAATTTGACAGGATTATATATTCGCCAACAGCAGAATTCGCAATTGGTAACAAATGCCATCTCTCTTCATGGCGGGATAATCCGTAATAACCTCAGTGTTTTGCTGGATGGTGTGCATGCCAGCGCAAAAATTTGTGGTCTGGCGCTTTCCGACAAAAATCAGCATGTCGATAATTTTACTTCCATCGAGCATCTGAAGCCAAATTGTGTAAGTAATCAGTTGTATAAAAATATTCTTGATGATAGTTCTATCGGAGGATTTACTGGTCGCATTCATGTTGCTCCCCATGCGGTGAAGACAGAAGCATATCAACGAAACAACAACGTTTTGCTCTCGAACTCTGCTAAGATGAACACCAAACCTCAGCTGGTCATCGACAATGATGATGTAAAATGTTCTCATGGAGCAACGGTTGGCCGCATCGACAACGAGGCTCTCTTCTATCTTCAAGCCAGGGGAATCAACGAAAAAGAGGCTCGTCTCATGTTGATGTTTGCCTTTGCGCATGAAGTGCTTGCCGAAGTAAAAGTTGAAAAATTACGCGATGTGATCGACATATTAGTGAATAAAAGATTGAGAGGCGAAGTCTCAAAATGCCACTCATGCGCTATGGATTGTATCCGTTAACACCCTTTTTTATCAATTAATAATTTGTAATGAATCCGGATTTTTCGAAAGTACGCAATGATTTTCCAATACTTGATCAAAGAGTCAATGGTAAGCCCTTGATCTACTTTGATAATGCTGCAACTAGTCAGCGTCCTGTTCAGGTTATCGAGCGTATGAATGAGTTTTCTCTTCGGATCAATGCCAACATACACCGTGCCACTCATTTTTTGGCAAATAAAACTACTGAGGCTTTTGAAGAAGCAAGAGAAACGGTAAGGAAATATCTTAATGCGGCTGAAACAGCGGAAATCATTTTTACCAAGGGAACCACTGAATCAATCAATCTGGTGGCATTTTCTTTTGGTGAGGCTTTTGTTTTTCCGGGTGATGAGGTTATCGTAACCGGGATGGAACATCATGCCAATATTGTTCCTTGGCAAATGATGTGTGAACGACGCGGTGCAACGCTTAAAGTCCTTCCCTTTAACGACTTTGGCGAGTTACGTCTGGATTTGCTAAATGATTTAATCACTGATAAAACTAAAATTCTCGCGGTTGCTCATGTCTCAAATACCTTGGGGACGGTTAACCCTATTGCAACCATTATTGAAAAGGCACATCAGAGAAATGTTCCTGTTTTGATTGACGGAGCCCAGGGGGTTGCTCATTTTAGTCCTGATGTTCAGTTGCTTGACTGCGATTTCTATGCTTTTTCAGGGCATAAAATGTATGGTCCTACCGGCATCGGAGTCCTTTACGGAAAACGGAAATGGCTAGACAGAATGCCTCCGTTTATGGGTGGAGGCGAGATGATTGATCGTGTCACTTTTTCCAAAACTACTTTTAATGAACTTCCCTATAAATTTGAAGCCGGCACCCCTAATTACATAGGTGCAATTGGTCTTGCAAGTGCAATAGAATATCTTTGCAGTTTTGACAATCAACTTCTTAAGCAGTATGAGCAAGATCTTCTTTCCGAGGCGACTGTAAAATTAAAACAGATCGGGGGGTTGAAAATTTATGGCGAAGCGCCTCATAAAGCCGGAGTAATCTGTTTTAATATTGAAGGTATTCACCCGTTCGACCTGGGAACCTTGCTCGATCAGCTCGGAATTGCAGTCCGGACCGGCAGATTATGTGCCGATCCTGTGATGGATCATTTTGGAGTTGAAAATATGGTGAGGGCTTCATTCGCTTTTTACAACACTTTTGAAGAGATTGAAGCATTTTACAAGGCTTTGATCAGATTGAAAGGGATGTTTTAAATTTGACTATTTTTGCGAACTAAACATTACTAATTGATAATAAAGTAGATGACTATAGACGAAATTCAGCACGAAATTGTTGAAGATTTTTCGGGATTTGAGGACTGGATGGATAAATATGCATACCTCATCGACTTAGGAAATGAACTTGTACCCATCGATCCTAAATATAAGATTGATAGTAACCTGATTCGCGGATGCCAGTCAAGGGTTTGGCTGCATCAGGAATTTGTCAACGGTAAAATAACTTTTATAGCAGAGAGTGATGCTTTGATAGTCAAGGGATTAGTAGCCTTATTGCTCAAGATATATTCCGATCGTACACCAAAAGAGATCCTCGGCTCCGAACCTCGGTTTATCGATGAGATTGGGCTACGCCAGCATCTTTCGCCGACACGGTCGAACGGTCTTCTGGCAATGGTGAAACAGATGAAACTTTATGCATTGGCCTACGAGAAACTTTATGCAAAGGGGAATTAACACGATTTAAAATTAAAAAATGCTATTAAAAAATTGCTAAAATGGATCCACGGATAGACTTAATTATAGAAAACCTCAAAGAGGTATTCGATCCCGAAATTCCTGTCAATATTTACGACTTAGGATTGGTATATAGTGTTGATATGGAAGGTGATGAAGCAAAAGTGCTGATGACACTTACTGCTCCAAACTGCCCTGCTGCCGATATGATTCTGGCAGATGTCGAGTATATGACGAAGAAAGTTGAAGGGGTGGAAACATGCAAAGTAGAAATTACTTTTGAACCGGCATGGGAAAAGTCGATGATGTCAGAAGAGGCACGATTAGAGCTTGGTTTTATGTAGAATCCAATAGTTTTTCATCATTGTATTTATGGATAATTCTGCTCTGACATTCAGCCAACTTATCAAGCAAAAAGCTTTGGAGCTCGGATTTTCGGAGTGTGGAATTTCGGCTGTCAGAAGTCTGGACGAAGAGCGCAAACCACTTCAAAAATGGCTTGACGAAGGAATGAACGGTACAATGGGGTATATGGCCAATCATCTCGAAAAGCGACTCGATCCCGGTAAGCTTGAAGAGGGTGCAAAATCTGTTGTTTCTGTTCTGATCAATTACTTTCCTTCCCAAAAACAAACCGATCCTGAAGCTCCGGTTGTTTCAAAATATGCCTTTGGCCGGGACTATCATTATGTTGTAAAAGAAAAGCTTAATGATCTTTTAATATACATTCAATCTGAAATTTCCCCTTGCAGCGGAAGGGCGTTTATCGATTCGGCACCACTTCTTGAACGCTCTCTGGCAAAAGCAGCAGGACTGGGATGGATTGGCAAACATTCACTCCTCATCAATAAGCATTATGGTTCATATGTATTTATAGGAGAGCTGATTATCGATTTGAAGCTCGGGTACGACTTGCCATTTACCAGCGATCATTGTGGCTCCTGCACCCGTTGCATCGATGCTTGTCCAACAAATGCTATCGTCGCAGACCGGGTGGTTGATGCCAGAAAATGTATTTCATACCATACCATTGAAAATAAAGAGGATGTTCCGGCATCTATTCGGGAAAAATTACAAAATCATATCTTCGGCTGCGATATTTGTCAGGATGTTTGTCCCTGGAATAAAGTGATAAGATCCAGTCAGAGTTCTGATTTCAAGCCAATTGATGGGTTATTGGAAATGACGGCGAGCGACTGGTATAGCCTTGACCGCGACACTTATAACAAGCGGTTCCGAAATTCTGCGTTCGAAAGGGCCGGCTACAAGCGGATCATTCGAAATATCAGCTACCTAAAAGGGTAATTTTGATCGTATCTTTGCACCGCCGATTTATTTTTCTTCGGTAATATTCATATGAACATAACAGAATATCAATGGAAATCATTTGATGGGCTGACTCTATATGCCTTAAAATGGACTTCGGACCAAAAACCCGAAGCTGTGATTGCCTTCGTTCACGGGCATGGCGATCATTGCCGGCGATACGACGAATGGTTTTCGATGCTGGTATCCAAAAATATTGCTGTCGTTGCATTCGATTACCGCGGACATGGCAGATCTCAGGGACGAAGGGGTGTTGTCAACAGGTTTGATGACTTTCTTAAGGATGTACATTTATTGCACGAAAATGCAAAATCGCTTTTCCCCGATGTTCCTGTCGTACTCTTCGGGCATAGTCTGGGAGCCACAATCGTTTTAAGTTATCTCCTCCGGTCGGAATATCGCCCTGATCTGGCAATTGCAACATCACCTTGGCTGCAGTTGAAAAATCCTCCGGGAAAATGTGTATCTTTAAGCATCAAAATTGGTAGTCGTTTTACACCCTGTCTCACTTTTAAAACCGGCCTTCACGCTGACGATTTTTCGGGGAGTGATGGATATGCTGGAAAAAATGATAAAGATGCGTATGTTCATAACAGAATTTCAGCAAGATTATTTTCTGAGGTTGAAAAAGAGAGCTCCTGGATTAAGACTCATTTTACAGAAATAAAAACGCCTCTTTTGCTGATGCAGGGACGGGACGACAAGATAATGCAAAATTCTTATACCCAGAGATTAAATGAGGGAGCTCCGGGACAGGTTAATTATCGTGAGTGGAGGAATACAGGACATCAATTGCAGAATTCAGAGCAAAGCAGTGAAGTAATTGATTATATAATTGATTGGATTAAGGAAGGAATATGATAAAATTCAGAACTGAAGTCGATATGCCCGAATTCGCAAAAAAAATGGGATACCGTCATCAATCGATGATGATTGGGTCATGTTTTGCCGAAAATACCGGATATTATCTTCAGGATCACTGTCTTCCGGTTATGGTTAATCCTTTTGGAATTCTTTATAATCCCATCTCGATAGCAAACAGCCTTGAAATATTGATAACCGGGAAAAAATTCACCGAAACCGACCTTTTTTACCATAATGGATTATATAACAGTTTCTTCCACCACAGCCGTTTCTCCCGTTCTTCTATAGCTGATATGCTGGAATTAATTAATGCACAAGCTGCGGAGGGATATAATTGTCTGAAAAATAGTAGTCATCTGTTCATTACTTTCGGCACTTCATGGGTTTTTGAACACCGGGAAACGGGCATGGTAGTTTCGAATTGTCATAAACTGCCTTCTTCCACTTTCGACCGGTACCGTCTTTCTATAGAACAAATAACAGAAAAATGGATTCCTCTTATTGGACAAATTAGAAAGATAAACCCTGATCTGCAAATTATTTTCACAGTGAGTCCGATCAGACATCTTAACGATGGCGCTCATGGAAATCAACTTAGCAAATCGATCCTTTTGATGGCGACAGACGCTTTGATTACCGGATTCGAAAATGATTCAGTAGCATATTTCCCATCCTATGAGCTTGTACTTGACGAACTGCGCGATTATCGGTTTTATGCTTCCGACATGACTCATCCGAGTGATGTGGCAATAGCTTTTATCCGCGAAAAGTATATTTCAAAACTCTTTGATTATGAGGCTATAACACTTTTGCGTGAAATTGAAAAGCTTCATTCTGCACTCATTCATAAACCATTCAATTCTAAAGAAACAGGATATATTTCATTCATTGAATCGCAAATTGTCAAGGTAAATCAACTTGAGCAACATTACCCTTTTGTTAATCTTAACAAATTGACAAATAAATTTCTTGAAAAAATACCCCTTTAAATTTTCAGTTGATAAAACCTTTTTCTATTTTTATCCGAAACAGCCCGACCATTTTCTAAAGGCTATTAACTAAAAAGAATAAAATTAAATCGAGTTCGTATGAGTTACCTAAAATTCAACAAAGAGGAGCTGGTAAACCTTGAATACTCATTGCAACGTGAATTTCTGCGCACTAACCGTGCAGGAGCTTATTCATCCTCAACGCTTGCGGGATGTAATACCCGTAAATACCACGGGATGCTTATTGTTCAACTCGATGAGCTTGACGGAGGTAAGCATGTGCTGCTCTCGGCGCTTGATGAGACTGTTATTCAACATGATACTCAGTTTAATCTTGGAATTCATAAATATCCGGGTGAATTTTATGAGCCCAAGGGGCATAAGTATATCCGGAATTTTGAGTTCGAAACGATACCTAAACTTACTTATAGAGTCGGGGGAGTTATTCTTACAAAAACTAGAATGTTGGTAGAGTCTGAAAATCAGGTAATTGTAAAATACACACTTGAAGAGGCCAACAGTCCAACCACATTGCGATTTAAGCCATTTCTCGCTTTTCGCAATGTCCATCAACTGACAAAGGCAAATATGGTTGCCAATGGGAAATACACCGTCATAAAAAATGGTATTAAAATGTGCCTTTACGACGGATATCCCGAATTATGCATGCAATTTTCTAAAGATGCAGATTTCGTCCCCGTTCCTGATTGGTCTCGTAATATCGAATATATGAAAGAGCAATCAAGAGGTTACGAATATCAGGAGGATCTGTATGTTCCCGGCTATTTTGAATTACCCTTAAAGAAAGGGGAGTCTGTCTATTTTTCTGCATCAACAAAACCATGTGATCCCGCAACAATAAAAAAATTGTATAGTTTCGAAAAAACCCAACGTATTCCACGGGATAGTTTTTCAAATTGTCTTCTCAATGCTGCAGAACAATTTATCAGCGAGAGGAAAGACGGGAAGGATATTATCGCCGGATATCCATGGTATGGCTCAATTCCACGCCAGACATTTCTTGCATTACCCGGACTTTTATTGACAGATTCGGAGGTCGCAAGTTATGAAGAGATTCTGAAAACGAATTTTAGCCGGCTGAAAGATGGATTATTACCAAAATATATAGGCATTCAGAGTGACTATGATGCAGCAGACGCTCCCCTTTTCGCGTTTCAGACCATACAAGAGCTGAAACCATTTGTAGAACAAGAAGTGCTATGGAAAAGGTATGGGCCCGCAATGAAAGAGATCCTTTCAAATTACAAAAAAGGAACCCGTTTCAATATTCATATGGAGCCGAACGGGTTAATATATGCCAGTCAGAATGGAGTTGCTTTGACCTGGATGGATGCTTATATTGATGGAAAACCGGTGACGCAACGCGGTGGTTTCGCTGTGGAGATTAATGCTGCATGGTATAACGCAGTATGTTTTGCTCTCGGGCTCGCTGAATCAGCTAAAGATAAAGCCTTTATCGCCGAATGGTCAGCTTTTCCTGAAAAGATAGCAGCGTCTTTCAGGGATGTTTTTTGGAATGACGAAAAAGGTTATCTGGCCGATTATGCTGATGGCGATTATACAGACTGGTCGGTTAGACCTAATATGATTTTTGCTGCAAGTTTCGACTATTCACCCTTATCCCGTGAGCAGAAAAAAATGATAATAAGCGTGGTGCGCAATGAATTGCTGACTCCGCGCGGGCTTCGATCCTTGGCTCCAAAAGACTATCATTACAAGGGATCTTGTGATGGTAATGCCGACAAGCGATCCTATGCAGTTCATATGGGCAGCGTTTACCCATTCTTGATCTATCCCTTTGTAAAAGCTTATCTGGAAATACACAAAGCAGGGGGCTTGTCGTTTGTTAAACAGATTATGGCAGGATTCGAAGACGAGATGTCGGAACATTGCGTAGGAACCCTTTCTGAAGTTTACGAGGGAAACCCGCCATATTATGCCCGTGGTGCTATTTCGCAGGCATGGAACGTCGGCGGGGTTTTGAGTGCATTGGCGGCACTTGAAAAATTTGGCGAATCGCGGTAATCATATGAATATTAATAAAATAAGAATGTATCATTATTGCGAATATAAAATGGTTGGTTACGAACTAGGCAATAGAATAATTTTTTCTTAACTCAGTGAATCAGGAATGAAAGTTTTAATGTTTGGATGGGAGTTTCCCCCGCACATCAGCGGGGGTCTCGGTACTGCCAGTTATGGGTTAACCAAAGGACTGGCGCAACTGGATGATATGGAGGTGCTTTTTGTTGTTCCAAAAGCTTATGG
>JBAXOA010000079.1:0-20340 GCA_037133495.1 Mariniphaga sp.
GTAGATTTGAGCTACCAACAAAAAATGATCAGACAGAGTTCAGATTACACTCCCGGCGCAAAGCTACGCAGAGTTATTCTTCTGTATTTTAATTCTTTGCGGTTCTCTGCAGTTTTCCTCAGCGGTTCTCTGCGGTTAAATCTTCACTTTTGATACAGCCTCTTTTTTATTGTCAATTGATTATAGCTTATATTCAGAACCTGGCTTAAAACAGGTTATTGATAAAATCTCGTTCCGGAGCAATGGGGAACTGCGCATCGCGGGCAAAGCCGGGCTTACGTTTAATCCACTGACCACGAGTAAAATCCGGAAAATCAACGAGAGCACCACCTCTGGCAACCGACATCTCTGATAATGCTGATACAGCGCTCCAGGCAGCAGCATCATAAGCATCCAACGGAACCTGTTTTTTATTCCGGACGACATCAAAGAAATCGTTAAGCATAATAAAGTCCATACCGCCGTGGCCTGAACCAGTGGCCATTTCACCCTTATCGCGCCAGTATTGATGATCGTATTTCGTTAACCAATCAGCAGCTTTATCCCATACGTGAGGTTTGCTTTTCCCTTCTACATAAATCTGTTCACCGGCATCCATCCACTCACCACCACCTTCGCCTTTCCATAGACCATTGGTTCCCTGAACACGGAATCCAAGCGAATATGGACGTGGCAGATTCGTATCATGAGTTACAATAATTGTTTCTCCGTTGGCACATTTAATCATTGATGTAACAATATCTCCCAAATTGAAGTTTAATTGATGATAAGGATGATCTTTACCGGCATGATCATCAACAAATTTACTCAATCCCCTTGATTTTGTGGCCATTGAAGCAATTGTCAAAAACCTGTTTCCTCTGTTTATATCAAGATAAACGCCAATTGGACCGAGTCCATGAGTAGGGTAGAGGTCACCATTCCGTCTCACAGCATGCAGACCGCGCCATCTTGCCTCTGAATCAGCCTCTTTACCAATCTTAAGACTGTCATGATCCAATTCAAACTTTACACTTCGAAGATCGTGTTCGTAACCACACCGACAATGAATCAGTTCGCCGAACAAATTGGTGCGCACCATATTGAGGATCGCCATAACATCGCGCCTGTAGCAAACATTTTCCATGATCATCACCTGATTACCAGTCTGTTCATGTACATTCACCAAATCCCAGCACTCCTCAAGCGTATTGGCGGCCGAAACTTCAACACCGGTATAAGGAACTCCCGCTCTCATTGAAGCAACAGCCATCGGAACATGCCATTCCCATGGAGTGGCGATTATTACAGCATCAAGCTGCTCAATTTTAAGCATATCCTCAAAGGCATGGTCACTGCCAGTATAAGCTTTTGGAGCTTTCATACCATTCTTAACAACCATCTTTTGAACCTGGTCAATCGCTTCCTGACTAATATCACATATTGCGACAACTTCGATACCCCCAACAGTAATTGAATCATGAACATGACCACTTCCACGGCCACCCACACCAATGTATCCAACCCTTACGATATTTGAATCATGTTTGACCGGTGATTTGCTTTTGTCAATTTTCTGACCAAATGCTTCACTGTTTGTCAAACCCACGCCGGCGAGCCCAATCCCGGCGACAGTTCCCATTTTCACAAAATCCCTGCGGTTTGTTTTCATTTTTAATTTTTAAATAAAACAGATATGTTTAGATTAATTTGTTAATGTAGTCAGTTGTTGTATTATTAATCATGGTAATAATAACTCATCAAAACTATAAAATAAAATGTTTAGATAACTTTGTGCCGTTAAATTTTAAAATAAATATTTATGAATCAAAAATGTCTGGTGCGCCGGGCAGATCAGGTAACTACTTTCAGAAAATTTGGAAGAAAGGGATATTCAATATTCCAAAGCATGCACAAAATCGTACGAATAGGATGCTTAAGCACCTCCTATCTGTTGTTCGCTCTTCCGTCAAATGCTGAAAGCAGTAATCTGATTGTCTCACACGACACGATCAATTCAATGAAAAACATTGAAATTGAAGCGGTTGTGGTCAGCGCGCAGCGTGCTCCTGTGGCCTTCTCGCAGGTTGCCCGCATCGTCAAAGTAATTGGGAAGGAAGAAATTCAAGCAGCACCTGTTCAAAGTCTTCAGGACTTACTCAGGTATGCTTTAAATGTCGATGTCAGGCAACGTGGAAATCTTGGAGTTCAGGCCGACATCAGTATCCGCGGAGGTTCATTCGACCAGGTACTCATTCTTCTTAACGGAATCAATATCAATGATCCGCAAACCGGTCACCACTCGCTTAATCTTCCGGTTAGTTTCGATGCCATAGAGCGCATTGAAATTCTTGAAGGTCCTGCTGCACGAATTTACGGACCTAATGCCTTCAGTGGCGCAATCAACATCATTACAGGTACATCTGACCATTCAAATCTTAAAATCCGTACAACCGGAGGCGGGAATGGCTTTTTTGATGCTGGTTTATCCGGAACAATTGTTTCAGGAAAGATCAAAAATTTCATTTCGATAGATCGCCGCAGTTCCGATGGATACACAAAAAATACTGATTTTCGGATTGCTGATGCCTTTTATCAGGGAAAACTAAGTACAAAAGCGGGGGAGCTTGACTGGCAATTAGGACATACTGACAGAAGCTTCGGAGCCAACAGTTTTTATACGCCAGCCTATCCCGACCAGTTCGAGCAAGTGAAAACCACATTTTCCTCCCTTAAATTTGAGACAGCCGGCGAGCTTCATTTCACACCTTCCGTTTATTGGCGAAGAAATCAGGATCGTTTCGAACTTTTTAGGTATCCCAATTTAATTCCATCATGGTATAAATCTCATAATTATCATCTTACAGAGGTATATGGAACCAATTTAAATGCATGGTTTGCCTCTCCATTGGGAAAAACAGCCTTTGGTGCCGATTTTAGAAGCGAGAATATCTGGAGCACTGTACTTGGGAAGGCATTGGATAAACCTATACCTGTTCCCGGAGAGGCCGGAATAAATTTTACAAAATCAGATACCCGTACCAATTTCAGTCTATTTGCAGAGCATTCCGTGTATCTGCACAAGTTTTCGGTGTCGACCGGGCTTCTGGCTAATTGGAATTCCCATTTGACAACAGGGTGGAATTTATATCCGGGAATCGACTTAAGCTACAGCCTCTCAAACGCCGTAAAATATTATATTTCGATTAATTCATCGCTGCGTTTGCCAACTTTTACAGATCTGTATTATGCCAGCCCGACTAATATTGGCAACCCATTGTTGCTTCCGGAAAAAGCAGTTGCTTACGAATCGGGCCTGAAATATCAGTTTAAAGGAGTAGAAGGACACTTTTCTTATTTTCACCGAAGCGGAAAAAATATGATCGACTGGGTCAAAAAACCTGATGAAAATATATGGTATGCACAGAATATCACGAAGTTAAACACAGACGGACTCGAATTTGCAGCGAAAATTATTCCCGAAAGAATCTTTGAAAAAAAAATATTTATTAAATCTATCGATGTCTCGTGGTCGTGGCTGACACAGGATAAACAAACAGGGATTTACTCATCAAAATATGTTCTCGATTTTCTGAAGAATAAGATAAATCTGGGAATTTCGCATGAGATTGTAAAAAATGTGGGGATTAACTGGGAAATCTCGTACCAGGACAGGAATGGAACTTACACGAATTGGGAAGGTTCTAAATATGGAAATGAGGTTAAATACAAGCCTTTTTTATTAATTGATAGCAGGTTATACTGGAACAAAAAAGGAACAACTATCTATACCGAAGCCTCAAATATTTCTAATACAGCCTATTACGATTTTGGAAATATCCGACAGCCGGGCAGATGGCTACGAATGGGATTCATCCACCAATTCAATTTATAGTATTTCAGTCAGGGGAAATGAATTGCCCTCATTTCCCCACCAATAATTTGCCGAAGGAGGAATTATTGCTATCTTCGCCAAGCAAAATAAAAATAAAGAACAGAATATGTTGAAAGGAATTTTAGCTATAGCCGGGCAACCCGGACTTTATAAAGTAATATCGGAAGGCAAAAACAATGTAGTGATCGAATCACTTCTGACAGGCAAAAAATCAACTGCTTATGCTGATGCAAAAATGAGTACGCTGGAAGATATCGCAATTTATACTTTAGAGGAAGATATGCCGTTAAAGAAAGTATTGCGCAAGATTTTTGACAAAGAAAATGGTGGTCAAGCAATTAGCGTCAAATCTTCGCCGGAAGAACTTAAGAAATATTTCGCTGAAATCTTACCTGAATATGATAAAGAGCGCGTTTATGGTTCTGATGTTAAGAAAGTAATTTCATGGTATAATCTGCTGAATGAAAAGGGATTATTGATATTTGAAGATGAAACAAAGGAGGAGCCAGCCCCTAATGCTGAATCAGTAAACGAAGACATTCAGGAATAGAGTATAAGAGATGGGTTTTAAACTCATCCTTGAATCAAACACATAGAATTAAACAATATAAAGAGGGCGATAATCATCAGATTACCGCCCTCTTAATTACTAAAACATATTTAAATAATAAATTCGTATAAGCTATCTCAATTTATTATCAATCATCTCTTTAAGCTCATTAAAGTGAGGTTCTTCAAATCCTGTAGACAGATAAATTATCTTTCCACTCTCATCAATTAAGAAGCTTCTTGGAATAACTTCAGAAGCAAATAAACCATAAATTTTACGTTTAGGATCCGGCAGAACAGGAAATGAAAACTGCTGATCTTTAGCAAATTTAAGAACCTCATCCCACGAATGCTCCCGCCCAAAAGTTAGCATGGCAAATTTCGGATTATCTTTATGCTTATTCCAAATTTGTTCCTGAATTAATGGTAATTCTCTCCGGCATGGTGCGCACCATGTTGCGAAGAAATTAATCAGCACTAATTTTCCTTTAAAATCGTTAAATGAGATTATTTTCCCTTTTGATATTTCAAACTTAAAAACAGGAACAATCTGATCTTTAGCTAATAATGTAGATTTATCGATTTTAGATGTGGTTTGAGTCCGTGCAATGGTACAAACCAACATTAGCATTGTAATCAGAAATAATCTGCACACACTCATAGTTTTGAGTTATGAATTATGAATTGATCAATATTATTTTTTATACGAAGCCCTGCATTTTCCACATCTCCCTTGATAAACCGATCTCCAGTGATATTTTCAAAAAGTTCAATATACCGTTCAGATATCTGACTAACCAGATCATCACTCATTTCAGGAACATTTTGTCCCTCCAGCCCTTGAAAACCATTTTCAATCAACCACTGCCTGACAAATTCCTTTGACAATTGTTTCTGATTTTCTCCTCTGGCCAAACGATCTTCGTACCCTTCGGCATAGAAATATCGAGATGAATCAGGGGTGTGAATTTCATCAATCAGGAAAATCTGATCACCCTTCTTTCCAAATTCATATTTGGTGTCTACGAGAATTAATCCTTTTTCAGCAGCCATAAGTGTGCCTCTACGGAACAGCGAATGGGTATACTCTTCAAGTCTGGCATACTCTTCGGCGGACACAAGTCCTTGTTTAATAATATCTTCACGCGAAATATCTTCATCGTGTCCTTCAGCAGCTTTAGTCGTTGGAGTAATGATTGGTTCGGGAAAAGCCTGACTCTCTTTCATGCCATCAGGCATTGAAATGCCACATAACTTTCTTATTCCTGCACGGTATTGACGCCATGCATGCCCGGTCAGGTAGCCTCTGATCACCATTTCAACTTTAAAAGGTTCGCACAAATGACCTACGGTAACCATTGGATCAGGAGCGGCAATTTTCCAGTTAGGTACAATATCTGCCGTCGCATCCAGAAACTTTGCCGCTATCTGATTCAATACCTGACCTTTAAATGGAATTCCCTTAGGTAATACAACGTCAAAGGCTGAGATTCTGTCCGAAACAACCATCACAAGATAGTCATCGTTAATGTTGTAAACGTCCCTTACTTTTCCCTTGTAAAAGCTCTTCTGGCCAGGGAAGGAAAAATTGGTAGAAATAATTGCATTGCTCATATAATCAGTATTTTATAAATAATTAATAATCTTCGTTGTGGAGAATATTGTATCGGTCGTAGGCATCGACAATCTCCCGCACCAGTTTATGCCGTACGATATCACTTTTATCGAAATGAATTGTGGATATTCCGTCAACACCTTTTAATATTTTCAAAGCCAAAATCAAGCCCGAATGCTGTTTTCTCGGTAAATCAATCTGGGTAATGTCACCTGTTATTATATACTTGGTATTCAGTCCCATACGGGTTAAAAACATTTTCAGTTGAGGAATTGTCGTATTTTGAGCTTCATCAAGAATAACAAAGGCATTGCTTAATGTTCTTCCGCGCATAAAAGCCAGAGGGGCAATCTGAATGATGCCCTCTTTTAAATATTCCTCCAGTTTTTTAGGAGGGATCATGTCGAGTAAAGCATCGTAAATGGGTTGAAGGTACGGATCTATTTTTTCCTTCAGATCACCGGGTAAAAAACCCAGATTTTCTCCGGCTTCTACAGCAGGCCTGCTAACAATAATCCGTTTAATCTGTCTGTTTTTCAATGCACTGATTGCCATAGCAATGGCAACATAAGTTTTACCTGTTCCTGCTGGTCCGATTGCAAAAACAAGATCATTATTTTTGCATCCGTCCACAAGTTTCTGTTGATTGGCAGTTCGTGGACGTATCGGTTTACCGGTATTACTGAAAAGCAAAACATTGCTGGCATTTTGAATACTCTGATCTATAGAGCTAATATCATCCGTCATAATTTGATGAATCGTCTCATCAGAAAGGGCATTAAAATGGTAATAGTGTTCTATAATAAGCTGGAATTTGCGAATAAATTCACTGACTTCCAGTTCTTCGCCTTTCACCTTAATAAGACTTCCACGAGCAACAACCATTATTTTAGGACAATATGATCTGATCAAATCCATTTTAGCGTTTCTCACGCCATAAAATTCTGTGGGCTCGATTCCTTCCAGTTCAAAACTATGCTCGATCATATTTGCCTTTTTAGGTCTTACAAAATAAACACTTTTTTCGGGATTGGCATTTCGAAATTGAAGCATTTGCTTACCTTCGTCGAAATAAAAACGGATAAAGAGTGAAAACGAGAAAAGAACAAATAGCATCATTTGAAAGACTGTTGGATATCATGGATGAATTGCGTGAAAAATGTCCGTGGGATAGAAAACAGACCTTCGAATCGCTGCGCAAACTAACCATTGAGGAAGTTTACGAACTAGGTGATGCAATTCTGCGTGACAACCCGGATGAAGTAAAAAAGGAGGTTGGAGACTTGTTGCTCCACGTTGTATTTTATGCTAAAATCGGTTCAGAATTATATAATTTCGATATCGGAGATATTATTAATAACCTCATTGATAAATTAATATATCGTCACCCACATGTTTTTGGCGAGATTTCAGTAAGTAGTGCCAGAGAGGTTGAAGAGAATTGGGAAGCGCTGAAATTAAAAGAAAAGGACAGAGGACGGCGCGTTCTTGACGGAGTACCTGATGCACTTCCGGCCCTTGTGAAAGCCAACAGAATTCAGGAAAAGGTGAGGGGAGTAGGATTCGACTGGGAGCATAAAGAGCAGGTATGGGACAAGGTAAAGGAGGAGCTTAGCGAATTTGAATTTGAGATCAAGGCTGAAAATCAAAAGAATATGGAGCATGAATTAGGCGATCTTATTTTTTCGATTGTCAATGTGGCCCGATTGTACGAAATTGATCCCGAAAGTGCCTTAGAGCGCACAAACCAAAAGTTCATCCGACGATTTAATCATCTCGAAGATCAAACGCTGTTAAAAGGGAAATCGCTCCACAAAATGAGTCTGGCAGAGATGGACGTTTATTGGGAAGAGGCAAAAATGGGGGAGAAGCGATAGCTAATTAATTATGAATTATGAATTATCAATTATGAATTATGAATTATGTTCAATTGACAATTATTCAGGGATAATCAAACAAGAAAAAAGCGACTATTCGTCGCTTTTTTCTTGTTTGATTAAGGGAATTTCATGAGGAACAATCTTTACAACGATCTTTTCCTTGGTTTCATCCAGATCAATTGTAATCGTATCGCCTTCATTTATCACATTTCCGATGATTGTTTCCGCCATCTCATCTTCAAGGTATTTTTGAATTGCCCTTTTTAACGGCCTTGCTCCAAACTGAGGATCAAATCCTTTATCTGCAATAAAATGTTTTGCATCACCTGTAATATCAAGTTTATATTTCAAAGTCGCGACGCGTTCATACAATCCTTGAAGCTCAATATCGATAATTTGTTCGATATGACTTCTCTCAAGCGGATTAAAGATCACAACATCATCAACACGATTTAAAAATTCGGGGGCAAATGCACGTTTTAAAGCCTTCTGTATTACAAACTTAGCATGTTCATTTTCATCTTCAGCCGTTTTTCGCGTTGAAAAACCAACTCCCTGACCAAAGTCCTTTAATTGTCTTGTTCCAATATTGGAAGTCATAATAACAATCGTATTGCGGAAATCAATTTTACGACCCAGGCTATCGGTCAGACGCCCTTCGTCCATAACCTGAAGCAGGATATTGAACACATCGGGATGGGCTTTTTCGATCTCATCGAGCAGAATAACTGCGTAAGGTTTACGGCGAACCTTTTCGGTCAGCTGGCCACCTTCTTCGTATCCCACATATCCGGGAGGAGCTCCGACGAGCCTCGAAACAGAGAATTTCTCCATGTATTCGCTCATGTCCACACGGATCAGAGCATCAGAAGTATCAAACAAATATTTTGCCAGAACCTTTGCTAATTGAGTTTTTCCAACACCGGTAGGACCAAGGAAAATAAACGATCCAATGGGTTTGTTGGGGTCCTTCAGACCGGCGCGGTTACGCTGAATAGCCTTGGTAATTTTAAGAACAGCATCATCCTGACCAATAATATTTAATTTCATGTCATTGAACATGTTCTGCAATCGTTTACCTTCAGCCTGAGCTATCCGCTGAACCGGAATACCCGACATCATTGCAACAATATCAGCAACCTGCTCCTCGCCAACAATTTCGCGATGATTCTCCAATTCTTTTTCCCAGATCTCTTTTTCCTTTTCCAGAGAAGTCAGGAGATTTTTCTCCTGATCACGAAAACTGGCAGCTAATTCGAAGTTTTGACTTTTCACTGCTTGAATTTTCTCGCTACGAGCTTCTTCAATACGTTCTTCGAGCTTAATAATCCGTTCAGGAACAGTAATATTGGTGATGTGAACCCTCGATCCGGCTTCATCCAGCGCATCAATCGCTTTATCAGGCAGATGACGATCGGATATATATCTGGTAGTGAGCCTGACACAAGCTTCTATTGCTTCGTCAGTATAGGTTACGTTGTGATGATCCTCGTACCTCTCTTTAATGTTGTGCAGAATTTCGATGGTCTCTTCGACGGATGTTGGTTCCACCATCACTTTTTGAAATCGACGTTCAAGTGCACCGTCTTTTTCGATGTGCTGACGATATTCGTCCAGTGTTGTGGCTCCGATACATTGGATATCACCCCGGGAAAGTGCTGGTTTAAGCATGTTTGCGGCATCCAGCGATCCTGTTGCTCCACCGGCACCTACTATGGTATGGATCTCATCGATAAACAAAATAATATTGTCCACTTTGGCCAGTTCATTTAAAATGGCCTTCATCCGTTCTTCAAATTGTCCGCGATACTTTGTTCCGGCTACAATTGAAGCAAGATCGAGGCTGATAACCCGTTTGTCGAAGAGGACCCTGGAGACTTTTCGCTGCGAAATCCGCAATGCCAGTCCCTCTACAATAGCAGATTTACCAACACCAGGTTCGCCAATCAATACGGGATTATTCTTTTTTCTGCGGCTCAGAATCTGAGCAATTCGTTGTATCTCTTTTTCTCTGCCAACAATCGGGTCCAGACTCCCTTCAATGGCAGCCTTAGTGATATCGATACCAAAATTATCCAATACAGGTGTATCCGTTTTAGGAGCAGAGGAGCCTTTAGAGCCAGAGCTGCCACTGCCGCTACTTTTACCAAACATATCTTCTCCTTCATCGCTGTCCTCAGGAAAATCAGATTTATTTTCGATACGTGTCAATTCCATAATCTTTGATTTAATAATTTCATAACCCACATTATAATGCTTGAAAATAACGCTGACTAGCCCTTCCTTTTCCTTAAGGATTGCAAGAAGTAAATGGCCGGTATTGACCGTACTTTCGTTCATTGCTCTGGCTTCTAAAAAAATAATTTTCAGTGCTTTTTCAGCATTTTTAAGCAAAGGAATACTCGCTTCCAACTGTAATGAATTATCCTTACGTAATTGAATTTCAATGTCTTTACGTATTAACAGAAAATCAAGATGCAACTTATTCATTACATCTATTGCAATCCCTTCACCATCCCTGATAATACCAAGAAAAAGATGCTCAGTGCCGATATGGTCATTCCCCAATCTGATTGCTTCCTCCCGGCTATAAGAAAGCACATCTTTTATTCGGGGAGAGAATTTTGAATCCATAGTATAATGTTATCTTTAAATTTAATGGACTTGATTTATTTTTGCGACTAAATTACTTAATAATTCACAATAAAATACAAACTAAATGTGAACTTTATTTTAATTGATTAAGAAATATACATATTTATATATTTAAGAAACAATTACTTAACAAAGACATTATATTTAATTTAATTGTATATTCTGATGTGAAAAGTCTGTTTTTCTGTTCATTTTACTTTTCATTTTTTCGCTTTATAATAAGAACAAATTATGCTTACTTTAAGTTTAATATTATTATTTTTGTGTGACTTTTTACAAATAAAACAAACGAGGCATATATGTCTGATTTAGAAAAGATTATACAGATTAACATTGAAGAGCAAATGAAAACGGCATACATCGATTATTCGATGTCTGTGATAGTTTCCAGAGCGCTTCCAGATGTCCGAGATGGACTTAAACCCGTGCATCGCAGGGTTTTATATGGAATGAGTGAATTAGGAAGTGCTTCCAATAAACCTTATAAAAAATCTGCAAGGATAGTGGGAGAGGTGCTTGGTAAATTCCACCCTCATGGTGATTCATCCGTTTATTTTGCAATGGTGAGAATGGCTCAGGAGTGGTCGTTGCGTTACCCGCTTATCGATGGCCAGGGAAACTTTGGATCAGTTGACGGTGATAGTCCTGCAGCAATGCGTTATACAGAAGCCCGGCTGAAAAAACTTGCTGAAGAAGCACTTGCTGACCTGGACAAAAACACAGTCGATTTTCGCCCGAATTTTGATGAAACACTTCAGGAACCAACTGTTTTGCCAACAAAATTTCCAAACCTGCTGGTCAATGGAACTTCTGGCATTGCGGTAGGTATGGCGACCAATATGCCTCCTCATAACTTGTCTGATACCATCGATGCTATTATCGCGTATATAAATGATAATAATATAGAAATAGGTCAGCTGATCGATATCGTAAAAGCCCCGGATTTCCCTACTGGTGGAATAATCTATGGTTATGCGGGTGTTAAGGAAGCTTTTGAAACCGGAAGAGGACGAATTGTCGTAAGAGGCAAAGCCGAGATTGAGGCAGTTGAGCATGGTCGTGAGAAGCTGATTATTACGGAGATACCGTATATGGTCAATAAGGCAGAATTGATTATTAAAATTGCCGAGCTGGTCAATGAGAAAAAAATAGAAGGAATTTCGAATGTGAATGATGAATCCGACCGCACAGGAATGCGCATTGTGGTTGACATCAAACGCGATGAAATGGCCAGTGTTGTTTTAAATAAGTTATATAAGTTCACACAGCTGCAAACGGCTTTCAACGTGAACAATATCGCTCTTGTCAAGGGGCGTCCGCAGATGTTGAATCTTAAAGATCTGATTCATTATTTTGTTGAACATCGTCACGAAGTAGTCGTGCGGCGTACAAAATATGATCTGGAGCAATCTGAGAAAAAAGCCCATATTTTGCGCGGACTTATCATTGCTATTGATCATCTTGACGCTGTTATCGCGCTGATCAGAAATGCAAAGACACCTGAAGAGGCCCGCGAAGGGTTAATGGTCAATTTTGAACTTGATGAAATTCAGGCTCGTGCAATTCTTGACCTTCGTCTGCAAAGACTAACAGGTCTGGAACGTGATAAGATCCATGCTGAATACGATGAATTGTGTAAATACATCGATTCATTAAAGGAAATTTTAGCCAACGAATCTTTAAGGATGGCAATCATCACGGAAGAGTTACGCGAGATTAAATCGCAATATGGTGATGCCCGACGGACAGAGATTATTTATGCATCCGAAGATTTTAATCCTGAAGATTTTTATGCGAATGAGGATATGGTGATCACTATTTCGCATATGGGTTATATCAAGCGTACACCACTAAGTGAATTCAGAACTCAGGCACGCGGAGGTACAGGATCGAAGGGCTCGAGTACCCGCGACGAGGATTTCCTTGAGCATATGTTCATCGCCACGATGCACAACACTTTACTGCTTTTCACAGAGAAAGGTAAATGTTTCTGGCTTAAGGTTTACGAAGTGCCGGAGGGAACCAAAGCCTCAAAGGGTCGTGCAATTCAAAATCTTTTAGGTATCGAAGCGGATGATCAGGTAAGAGCTTATATTAATGTCGCTTCTCTAAAAGACGAAGCATATATCAATAATAATTTCATCATTCTTTGTACTAAGAAAGGAGTAATTAAAAAAACACCGCTTGAAGCTTACTCACGTCCAAGACAAAATGGGGTGAATGCAATAACTATTCGTGAGAATGACCAGTTGATTGAAGCTCGGCTGACAAACGGAAATAATGAGATCATGCTGGCAATCAGGTCAGGAAAAGCGATCAGGTTCCATGAAAAGCATGCCCGGGCCATTGGACGGACGGCCTCTGGAGTAAGAGGAATCAGTCTTGCAAATGAAAATGATGAACTGGTGGGCATGATTTGTGTCGAAAACGAGGTTGAAGATATTCTGGTTGTATCTCAAAATGGTTTTGGAAAACGTTCCAAGATTGAAGATTACAGAATTACCAATCGCGGAGGGAAAGGGGTAAAAACAATTAATGTTACTGAAAAAACCGGTTTTCTTGTAGCGATTAAAAATGTCACCGATTCGGATGATCTGATGATTATCACACAGGCAGGAGTAACGATCAGGGTACCGGTTTCGACTATCCGAATGACAGGAAGGGCTGCTCAAGGTGTTAAGCTGATTAATCTTCGGGAGGACGACTCAATCGCATCGGTGGCACGCGTTGAAATAGAAGAGGTTGACGAAATCATCATTGAAGAAACGGAAATTATTTCTGATGAAGAAACGAATGATGCAGATCAGGATTAGTTTAAAGAATATCGTTAGAATGTGATTATTCTTATTGTATTTAAAAAAAATAAAATTCATTTTTGTACAAATCTTTAACACAAACAATTTAAATCATGAAGAAATTATTTTTCGCTGCGCTACTTTTATTGGCAGGCACAGCAGTAATTGCTCAAAAGGGAAAAGTATCAAGCGCGATCACTTATAAGGAAGGCGGAAAGCTTGATAAAGCTTGGGAAGCTATCAAAGAAACTTTGGATCCGGCTAATCCCAAATCAGAGAAGACAATAAACTGGACGGGAGCATGGCAGGCTCGCGGAGAGATTATTGAGGCTATTATTCTTTCAAAAGACGAAAACTTCAAGAAACTTGTTGAAAACCCTGTTGAAGAGGCATATAAGTCTTATATGAAAGCTATGGAATTAGATGAAAAAGGAGGAAGTCCGGGTTTGAAAATAAAATTAATGACATTTTCAAATACGTTGATTAACGTTGCTGTTGAAGCCTTTCAATCCAACGATTTTGCTAAAGCGACTGACTATTTCGAAAAAAAATTAGCGATTGACGGCACACCTTTATTCAAATCTGATCCCGTTGACACTGCAATCATCTACAATACCGGTCTTGCCGCAATGAATGCAAAACTATTCAAAAAAGCAATTAAATATTTTGCAGATTGTACAACTTATGGCTATAACGGAGGTTCTTCATTTGCACAGATGATCAGTGCTTATCAGCAATTGGGCGATACAGTGAAATCTGTAGAAGTTATGAAAGAGGCATTTAAAAAATATCCGAATGATCAAAGCATTAATGTACAATTGATTAACTACTATATTATGTCAGGGCAGCCAAATGAAGCGATTAGTTACCTCGACAAAGCGATTGAAAGAGAAAAGGATAACTCATCTTTTTACCTAGCAAAAGGAGTGGCGCTCGACAGACTAGGTCGCCAGGAAGATGCAATTGCAGTTTATAAAAAAGCAACGGAGATAAAACCGGACAATGCAGACGCTTATTATAATATTGGAGTCATCTATTTTAACCGGGGCGTAAAGCAGTTCGATGTGGCAAATTCGGTTCCAACCACCGATCAGGTACGTTACGAAGCTGAGAAAGTAAAATCTGATGAGGAATTTAAAAAGGCTGTACCATTTCTTGAAAAGGCTGTACAGTACAATCCTAAAGACAGTTACATTCTTGATCAGTTAAAGAATTTGTATTACAGGCTTAAAATGATGGATAAATTTGATGCCCTTAACAAGAAATAGAAAATTAAAGAGGGAACACTTCCCTCTTTTTTTACATTTATATAATTAACATAATATTAATTATAGGACACGCTTTAACCTATTAAACAGGGGGTTTTTTTATCTATATTAATCTTTATTTTCAGGGCAATTATTAACGATTAAAAGCCAGGCAATTGAACCAAATCAGTGAAGTATTCGTTATAAAAGAAAAAAATCCCGATGAAACACCCATGAATCTGCGCTTCGCTATCATGAACGAAGATAACACAGGTGTTCCATCAGGCAATTAAAAAACAAATTATCTTCTGATGAAATTACTAATCACCGGGTTTAATGGATTCGTAGCAGGCAGTGTAATCGCCCAGGCCAAAGGAACATGGGAAATTCATGGCATCGGAAGGACGCAGAGTCCGGATAACGAATCGGGCATTTTCTGCCACATCTTCGATCTATTTGAGGAGGAAAAACTTGCAGCGCTTTTTGATGAAATTCGTCCCGATGCGGTTATCCATACGGCAGCTATGGCAAATATTGATGTCTGTCAAAGTAATCAGGAAGTGGCAGAACGGATAAATGTCGGAATCACAAAAACGATAGCCCGTCTTTGCAGGAAGTATGACACAAAAATGGTCTTCTGTTCAACCGACACAGTTTTTGACGGAATCAAAGGAGATTACAAAGAAACTGATGCTCCTCACGCTGTCAATTTCTATGCCGAAACGAAAATAACAGCTGAGCAGATCGTTCTTTCTGCCTCACCTAAGAATGCAGTTGCCCGATTGGCCCTGGTAATGGGAATTCCTGTGATCGGAAAAGGAAATTCGTTTCTGGCCGATACCATTGAAAAACTCAGCAAAGGGATTCAGATTCCATTCCCGGCAAACGAAACCCGCACACCGATTGATGTAATCACTTTGGGAAGTGCGCTGGTTGAACTTGCCGGAAATCAATTCGGAGGCATACTTCATCTTGCAGGAAATACCAAAATCAATAGGTACCAGATGGCTCTTGAGATAGCAACCACACTCGGATATTCAACAGATCTGATCCTTAGCGCGAATTCAAATGCCATGCATGGAAGAGCTCCACGCGCCAATGATGCTTCAATGGACAATTCACTGGCGAAAAAAATATTAAAAACTCCTATGCTTACCTTGTCAGAAGGATTAAACCTGACACTTAATTTTAAAAAATAACATAATGAGCAAAATAAAATTTGATCTCGAAATAAAATTTGGATCCCAATATGGGAAAGAGGAGGAAGAAGCAGTCCTTAAAGTGTTGCGCAACAATGCTCCCACCAGTGGTGACGAATGCCTTACATTCGAAAAGAATTATGCCGAATACACAGGAGCAAAACATGCCCGGGTGGTAAATAACGGAACCTCCGCATTGTTTTTATCGATGATAGGTATTGGGTTAAAACCGGGAGACAGAGTTTTGACTACTCCGGTTACCTGGATTGCAACAGCCGCAGCACCTGTCACGCTTGGTGCCGAAGTTGACTTTGTGGATATCGACCCTGTAACGTATAATCTGGATCCCAATCAGCTGGAAGATAAACTGACCCCAAAGACCAAGGCAGTTATTCCGGTTCATCTTTACGGACAGGCCTGCGAGATGGATGAGATCATGGCATTGTCTAAAAAACATAATTTTGCTGTAGTCGAGGATGCTGCTCATGCCCTGGGTGCCGAATATAAAGGGAAGAAAGTTGGAACTATCGGATCGACAGGCTGTTTCAGCTTCCACGAGCAGAAAAATATTTCCACCCTCGGCGAAGGGGGAATTGTCCTGACTAATGACGACGAGATTTTTGAACGCATCTCTCTTTACCGGTCACATTGCACCCGTGTACATGGAGTCAGCACAAAATACTGCACATTAGATGCAGAGAAATTTCCAATTGGGAAAAAATTCTGGTGGCAGGATTTTGATGACTGCGGTTATAATTTCCGTATGACAGATATCCAGGCAGCGGTAGGTATCGAACAATTAAAGAAACTGGATCATCTCAACCAAAACCGGATCGACAATGCGGCATATATCAGTGATGGCTTAGCCGATGTTCCCGGATTAACGTTGCCAACTGTCCGCCCTTATAACAAACATGTTTTCCACCTCTATCCGGTGATGATTGACGTCAAAGAGTTCGGAATGACGAAGGAAGATTTCATTTACGATATGTTGCATAAGTTCGGTGTTAAAATAGGCTTTCATTATATTCCCCTTCATTACTCTACAGCTTTTAAAAACCGCGGATTTAAAAAGGGGCAGTTCCCGAATGCCGAAAAATTGGGTGATCAGCTGGTTACTTTGCCCATTAATCCTCGTCAGACAGAAGAAGCACTGGAATACCTGGTTAAAAGTATAAAGGAAGTCAGGAAATAAGCGCGATGGCTGGTTCAGTGGCTCTGGAAGACTTGAGGTTGCATTAAGGAAATTGCCTGTTGCCGGCAAGTGTAAGGGCGACCTACACAGCGGACAATTTGCTGAGGGAATGATAAAGGTGATGGGGTAAGAAAAATATGATTTTGGCTAAAGCCAATAAATGGAATTGATTATTGTTATCCTCCAGCTAAAGCAGGAGGTAAATCATGAATAGGATTGGGCTTTAGCCCATTCAAAAAAAAATTAAACCAATAGGCTTTAGCCAAATAATTATAAGATTATGCCATTTATTAAAGTTTACATTCATTTTGTGTGGTCAACAAAAAACAGATATCCATACCTTTCATCACCCGAATTGCGCAAAACAATGTGGAAACATATCAGGGAAAATGCGCAAAAGAAGGGAATATTTATCGATTTCATTAATGGATATCAGGAACATTGTCATTGTTTGGTTTCATTAGGCGATGACCAAACCATGCGGGAAATCATGCAACTGATAAAAGGAGAATCATCGCACTGGATCAACAAAGAACAACTTTTGCATGAAAAGTTTGAATGGCAGGATGAATATTTTGCAGTTTCCGTTTCCGAATCGATGATTGATAAAGTGAGAAATTATATCAAGAATCAGGAAAATCATCACATCCACAAAAAATGGGAAGAGGAATATAATGAGATGATTGAAAAATATGGATTTCAGAAATTTAATGATTAGATTTTGGCTAAAGCCAATAAATGGAATTGATTATATATCAAAATGGATAGTAAAATGACAATGGTATTTGAAGATAAGGTTCGGCTTTTAATTGCAGAAGGCAAATTTTTCTCCGCTTCCGCATCTGTTTTTATCGCCTGTTCTCCTGGCCGGCTTGACCTGATGGGAGGAAACGATGACTATACAGGCGGACTGGTTTTTGAATCAACCATCCGAGAAGCAACCTATGCCGCAGCCCAGCAGCGATTGGATCATTTAATAGTTTTAAAAAACCAGACCGCTTCTGATGCAGGATGGCAAGGTGATGTAACAATTGCTCAGGAGGAACTCGGCAACGAAGAAAAGGTAAGAAATTACGCCAATAGCTCACCGGCTATTCGCTGGACAGCTTATGTCCTTGGAGCCCTTTTCTATCTCAAAAAGAAATTCCCCGATCAGGTGCGTGCTGGAGTTCAGGTTTATATGGAATCCAATGTTCCGCTCAACAGAGGAGTAAGCTCATCGGCAGCAATCGAAGTATCGGTGATGAAGGCGGCGGCGGCAGCTTATGGAATAGATATGGCCGGTATTGAACTTGCTCTGGCTTGTCAATGGGTGGAAAATGTAATCGCGGAATCAGCCTGCGGAATTATGGATCAAATTGCCGTTGTAGCCGGGAAAGAAGGATTTATTCTACCCTTGGTTTGTCAGCCTTGTCTGCCCGAACCGTTAATTCAACTTCCTGAGGAGTTACAAATTTGGGGAATCGATAGCGGGGTAAGCCATCAGGTATCAGGCATTGAATATGAAGCTGCCCGTGCCGCAGCATTTATGGGATACAAAATAATTTGCGACGAGGAGCAGATCGCAGTTACTGTAGATAACAGTAGTGAGATCGAGCGGTATACCGATCCTCGCTGGGATGGATATCTGGCAAATATTTCACCTTCTCTATTTCAGGAAAAATATGAGGAAAAACTTCCCCCGATAATGTCCAGCAATGAATATCTTTCCTTGCACAGGTTTCATACCGATCCATATACGCCTCTTAAAGAAGGTGTTATATATTCTGTTCGGGCGAATACACGCTATGCGGTGGAGGAAAATTACCGGGTTCAGCTTTTTTCTGAATTATCGAGAGGAGCTTCGCTGGCACCGACCAAAAGGGCCTTTAAAATGATGGGTGAGTTAATGTACCAGTCGCACTATGCCTATACTCAATGTGGATTGGGAGCTAAAGCGACCGATTATATTGTCGGTCTTTTCCGAAAGGAAGGGGTAAACAAGGGCATTTTTGGCGCCAAAATAACCGGAGGAGGGGCTGGCGGAACTGTTGCAATTCTGGCAGAGAAAGGTGCAGCGGATATCGTTCACCGCATTTTTGAATTATATTCACACTCGGGAATGGGTGATCCTTATCTTTTTGAGGGAAGCTCGGATGGCGCCGATGCTTTCGGTATTTTGAAAATAAATGGCTAACTTTACTTTTAAATATTCTCTTCTGATGAAAAAATACAATGTAGGTATTGTGGGCTATAGCTGGGTTGCAGGAGCCCACATCGATGCAATTAATAAAACTTCGCATGCCCGGGTTACGGCAATCTGCTCCTCCCGGAAGCTCGATTCGACTGAGATAAGTACAATACACGGTGGATCCATCAGCTGCTACACCAATCTTGAACAGATGCTTGCAGATCCTGATATTCATGTAGTTTCAATTTGCAGCTATCCTGCCGATCATGCAAAACAAGCAATCATGGCCGCAAAAGCCGGAAAACACCTGATTATTGAAAAACCCATCGCGTTGACCTGGGAAGAATGTCTCGAAGTTGAAACGGCCGTAAAGGAAGCGGGTGTTAAGACCTGTGTCTGCTTCGAATGTCGCTTTTCAAGCCAGATGCTTACCATTAAATCGGTAATCGACCAAGGTTTACTGGGTAAGATACATTATGGTGAAGTGGATTATTTCCATGGAATCGGTCCCTGGTACAGCCAGTATCGCTGGAATACGATCAAAGCCGCAGCAGGAAGCAGTCTTTTGTCTGCAGGATGTCATGCCATGGACGCTCTGCTGTTGTGCATGGGAAGTGAATTTGAAGAGGTAAGCAGTTATGCCTCCTATTCTGACAACAAAGATTTTAAACAATATGAATATCCAACCAGCTCGGTATCTATTGTGAAGTTCAAGAATGGGGCTGTAGGTAAAGTCGCTTCTGTTATCGACTGTCTGCAACCTTATTATTTCCACTTTCACCTTGTGGGCAGCGAAGGAAGTCTTTTGGATAATAAGTACTATTCAACAAAATCAGCAGGCCTGGATAAAAATAAATGGACCGAAATTCCAATGAAGATGCTCGATTCCGGCGATGTTTCCGATCATCCATATCAGGCTCAGTTCGAAGCATTTTTCAATGCGGTGGAAGAGAATCGCGAGATGCCGCTGACCAGCTTGGCGGATGCCCTTAAAACACATCAACTGATCTTTGCTGCGGATAAATCTGCTGAAAAAATAAATAGATAATGAACCAGAATTACTTACAAGTTATAAGAATGAATTAATGTCGTATTTTCTCAATCGACTTTAATAAAAAATTAAAATTAAAAAATGAGGATGTCTAAAAAGTCCATTTTAAC
>JBAXOA010000080.1:0-20158 GCA_037133495.1 Mariniphaga sp.
CTCTTCACTCTTCACTCTTCACTCTTCACTCTTCACTCTTCACTCTTCACTCTTAACTCTTAACTTTCTTAACTCTTAACTCTTAACTCTTCACTTCTCACTTCTCCCCTTACTTCCTCCTCAAACATCTTACCCAATCAATTTCAAAGTGATGAGGCAATGATCCCCCGTTCAAAGGCTGGTGAAGGCTTCCTGTGAAATTAAGAAAAAGTTCTCCGATATTTGTGGGAATATGCTCGCGATGGACTTCCTGGTTATTGATCTTCCAAACCAATAGCTTACCAAAATATTCAAGTCTGAAAATATGGAAATTACTGAAGTTTAATCCTTTAATCTGCACTAATTTTTTTGCGCCGTTTTTTTCCGGCTGATCAATTATCCCCAGACCGACCCGATTAGGACCGCTTCTGAAAACATCTATTTGTGGGAAAGGCTGACTTCCGGTTAGTGAGAAAGCACTGGTTAATCCTCCTTCAGCGCTGAATTTTACTTTGGCTTCAACAGCACCTTCAATGAATGAGAAGCCATTTCCCGTGTTTAAATGCCCGGAGCTATAATCGAAATTTCTGGGAATAAGCCCTACAGAAGGAACCCAAACTTTCCCTTCCGATTTTTCAGCTTTTGTAATAATTGAGAGTACCTGATTCTTTATCTCAATGTTTTTCATCCCTTTATAGGCTTGCAATTCATCTGCCTGAGAAAAACTATAGCCCGCCATTCTTGAGCCCCAGTAATTTTCGGGTTCCCAAAGGGTGTCGTTGAGTTGATGATGCGAAAAATTCTCATCCAGCATAACCTCCCAATGCTCAAAAAATGCAAGTTCCGGGCGTTTTTTAAGCTGATGATAGGTAGTTATAATCTTACTTTTTCCCAATTCACTAAATTCTGCTTCCAGCTTAAATTCAGGAGTTGTCTCGTATCGCTTTTTATTCTTCAGAAATGCTTCATGAAGTTTAAATGCCTGATCTTCAGTCTGCAATCTCATATCTTTAAGGCGAACTAACTCTTTCGATTTTTCAATCGTACGGTAATTAGTATAAATTGATGAATGAATGCATTTTAGATAAAACTGAATCTCGCTGTCCTTCGACAATCGTGTAAACTCACTAAACTCGGGATAGTCCGGAGAAGTCTCATAGCGATTTGGATTTTGAAGGTAGATTTCCTGCTCAAGAAATGACTGCTCCCCGATTTGCTGTTTTAACTTTTCAAGGCGTGCAGGAAGACCAATTTTCTCAACATCTTTAAGGTTTTTAAAGCTCCTGGAATTTAGGAACTGGTGATAATTTTTTACTTTCGGATCTTTCTTGTATGCAGGGTCATTGATCATCTCTTTGCCGGTTGCCTGAAGGTCAAGAAATAAACGGTATTGATCGGAAACCAATGTGGCGTTGTAGCGTTTTAGCGGCGTACTCTTTTCTAAAGAATTGTACTCCTGTCTTTTGACATATTCGGGCGAACCTTTATAACGCAGTGATTCTACCATTCTTTTACGACGAAAGAATTCAGGAACTTCAATAATTTTTTTCAGCTCGAGATACCGTACAAGATCTGAACTAGCCAAAACATTATTAATCCTTTGGTAATCAGATGATTCTTTGAATTTGAAATAATTTTTTATCGGTTTTGATTTTTCAAGTCTCGACAATTCAGTAAGAAGTTGGTTTTCGCTGCTTCCGCTAAAATTCAGACTGATAATCATGCGTTTTTTTGTCTGAAATTCACTGGATTCAACGATATGTTTTAGCTCCTCATAACGTGCTAATTCTTTAGAAGTTTCAATCAGATGTAACTCATTCCTCATTCCAAAAAGTTCAGTCCAGGCTTGATCTATCTTTTGGGCGGTGGGAATCAGTCCTAATAAATACCGTAACCGAAATGAAGTTGACATGTTATTATATTTTAAATCAGCAATATACGTGTATTACTGTTGAGTTGTAATACCATGGTAAAGCTAAAAAATTATTGAAATATTCATTGTTATAATCCCGGATATCTGGCAATATTTTTGATTTGAAGCTTGAATACAATTGAAAAGGGCTAAATTTGAAGTTCAAACGGATAAAATAATAAGATGGTTCTACCCCAAATATTTACCCTGAGAATGTCGAAAATACTCGGTCAGGAGTTTGACGAATTCATTCAGTCACTTGATAATGAGGTTTTAACATCGATAAGGATAAATCCTGCAAAGGTTAGCAGTCAATCAGCATTAACTCCGGTTAGCTATTGCGGCACCGGATATTTTCTTCCCCAAAGGCCACTTTTCACAATCGATCCGTTTATTCATTCTGGCGTTTACTATGTTCAGGAGTCAAGTTCGATGTTTTTGGAGCAAGCTATTCTTCAGCTGGCTTTGAAACCGGGCATTAAAGTACTCGATTTATGCGCCTCTCCCGGTGGAAAATCAACGCATCTGGCCTCGTTGCTGCCAAAAGACAGCTTGCTTGTGAGTAATGATGTGATCAGGGCACGGGGACAAATTTTATCTGAAAATTTAAAAAAATGGGGAAATCCAAATGTCATAGTTACCAATAATGACCCGCGTGATTTTCAAAAGTTGCCTGGTTTTTTTGATGTGGTGTTGATCGATGCGCCCTGTTCGGGAGAAGGGCTTTTCAGACGCGATCCAACTGCTGTGAACGAGTGGTCGCCTGATAATGCACAGCTTTGTGCTCAGCGTCAGCAGCGGATACTTGCCGATGTCTGGCCCACATTACGCGAAGGCGGCCTGTTGATTTACAGTACCTGTACTTTTAATCCGGCCGAAAACGAAGAGAATGTTCAGTGGCTCAGCGATTTTGCTGCTGTTGAACCCGTATCCCTGAAAATAGATGATCAGTGGGGAATCACCGTTACTGAAGCCGGACGCTTTCCATGTTATCGGTTTTATCCCCACAAAGTATCAGGGGAGGGATTTTTCATGGCTGTTGTCAGGAAAACAGGTGAAAACGATCAGCTTCAGCAGCGAAAAATGAAGGAAAATCCGCTTTTGTCATCTAAATCAGAGAAGGCCATGGCACAAACGATTATTTCTGATGAAGGTCTTGAAATACTTAGATTTGAAGATTCTTTGCTCGCCTTTCCCTCACATCAGGTGACCGATTTATTACAAATTAAGAATAATCTGCGGATATTTCATGCAGGGGTAAAAATGGGCGAGATCAAGCAGAAGGATTTTCTTCCGGCTCATGAACTGGCTTTGTCAACAATCCTTGACCGGTCCGCTTTTCCCGAAATTAAATTGACCATTGAAGAGGCCATCACTTATTTAAAACGCGATGATATTGCTCCACCGGCATCCGAACGGGGTTGGAACCTGGTCACTTACAGGAATATTCCATTAGGTTGGGTGAAAAATTTGGGTAATCGTTTTAACAGCGCCTTTCCCAAAGAGTGGCGGATCAGGATGTCGGTTTCCGAATTTCGGGACGAAAGGCTGACAGCCGAAATGGCAAAGTTTCCCCTTTAATTGCTTTTTGCTAATTCAGAACGCTGGTATTGTTTTTTCGATTGAGCCTGTATTGTCCTAATCCAATAATGACCACACCAATCATGGCAATTATTCCGCCTCCAATTTGGTGAGGCAGCGGAAGGGTGCCAAAATAAAAATAGGCAACGGGAATAATCATTAACCCTTTCGTTGATTGGATAATTGTTCCCCGCGATGCTTCAATATACTGGTAAGCCTTGTAGACCAGTAATATAGCCAGTACAGGATCAAGAATCGCAGCCAATATGGTATTGCTTAGCGCTTTTGTGGAAATGACAATTGGTGTCCCGGCAATGATCACCCAACAGGTAAAGAAGATCAAAAGCCAAAAAGTGCGGTTAAAACTAAGAATTTCGGGGCTAAAATTATTGACCTTGGCACGTACGATTACTGTGGCAGAGGCAGCACCCAGACAATTTATTACCACAAGACCTACACCGGGAATAAAGAAATTCTTCAGATTAATGTTTCCTGAATAACTGGTTAGTAATGCTCCGGCAAACACTATAAATATACCAACGGTTTCAATAGGCGAGAAGCGTTCTCTTAAGAAGGTAATACCCAATATTGTGGTGAAAAGAGGAAAGAGATTTCCGAGAAATCCCGCTACTGCAGGTTCTGAAATGGCATTTACGGATGCATAAAAAGTGAAGACAGTAAAGATTTCAATTGCTCCCAGGGTAGGAAATATCCACCACTGCGCCCTTGGAACAGCCGAAAGCTTTGCAAAGCCACCTTTTGCCGCAAGGATGATTAAATTGATTCCGAATCCAAATGAGCACATCAAAAATAAAAACAGCGGCAGCGATATCTCATTTAAAGCAGCTTTACTAAAAACATACACATTGCTAAAAGCGATGGTGGCCAGTATGGTGTAGAAATATCCTTTTACAATCTTTTTATGCACTGAAAATTTATTAAAGCATTGAAATTCTGTGAAATAATAAAACTGTGGCTCTTATTATTTCAGGCGGCTAAATTAGTAATCATTTATACAAGATGGAATTTTTATTTAACGATGATGTAAATAAAATACTATTTTTACGCTTGACCTTAATGTTTATGAATGCAATTGATATGCTCAAGGGGATTCTAAAAGACACTTAATAAGAATAAACTATACAAATGAAACTATCTGTTCTCGATCTGCTGGTATTTATTGTACTCACTTTGGGAAGTGTCCTTTTTGGTGCCAGTTTTTTCTTTAAAAACAAGACCTCCTCACAGTTTACTTCAGGAGGTGGTAAAATACCGGGTTGGGTAGTCGGATTTTCATTATTTGCGGCTTTTTTAAGCAGCATAAGTTTTTTAGGCCTTCCGGGCAAAGCCTACACGTCGAACTGGAATGCATTTGCCTTTAGTCTTTCCATTCCGCTCGCCGCAATTTTTTCTGTCAGGTTTTTTGTGCCTCTTTATCGTGGACTGGGCAGTATTTCGGCCTATCATTACCTGGAAGTCCGTTTTGGCGTCTGGGCAAGTATTTATGCATCGATTTGCTATATATTAACAAAGATTATGCATATGGGAGCCATTCTGTTATTGCTCTCATTACCCTTAAATGCTTTATTTGGCTGGAACATACAAACAATAATTATTGTTACCGGAATAACTGTAACTCTTTATTCGATGCTTGGAGGTATTCAGGCTGTGATATATACGGATGCCATTCAAGGAATGATACTTATGGTTGGTGCAGTAGTTGGTGCTTTAATACTGACTTTTTCAATGCCTGAAGGCCCGAATCAGATTTTTGAAATTGCTGCTGCTAACCATAAATTCAGTTTGGGTAGTTTTGGTTCCAGTCTGAAGGATTCCACATTCTGGGTCGTTCTTATGTATGGGTTTTTTATGAACCTCCAGAATTTTGGTATCGATCAAAATAATGTACAGCGCTATATGACAACCAGTTCTGAAAAAGAAGCAAAATCTTCGGCCTTATTTGGTTATCTCTTGTATATTCCATTATCGATGATTCTTTTCTACATCGGAACAGCACTCTTCGCCTATTACACAGCTCAGCCAGACCTGTTACCTGCTGAACTTAAAGTTTCTGGAGCCGGAGATAAAATCTTTCCCTATTTTATTGCTACCGCACTTCCGAATGGTATTAAAGGACTTTTAATCGCCTCCATTTTTGCAGCGGGAATGAGCAATGTTTCTGCCAACATAAATGGAACTGCCACGATTATCCTATCCGACTATTACAAAAGATTCTTCAATAAACAGGCAGATGAAAAAACGGCCATGAAGGTTCTTTATGGTTCTTCATTGATCGTTGGTACATTGGGTGTGATTATTGCCTTATCCCTTGTCGGTGTTAAAAGTGTATTGGATGCGTGGTGGATGCTGGCTTCCATCTTTAGCGGCGGAATGCTTGGATTATTTCTTCTTGGATACCTCTCAAAGAACGCACGCAATACAGATGCAATTATTGGCGCGATTGTAGGCGTATTGATTATCATCTGGATGAGCTTATCGCCTCTTTATTTCACCGAAGGGAGATTGCTGGCTTTCAGGAGTCCGTTTCACGAAGATCTGACAGTCGTGTTTGGTACACTTGCAATTACCCTTGTAGGATTTCTTTTAGCCAGCTTATTTGCCAAAAAGTTATCCTAAAATGTTCAGAGGACTTTGAGAGTGGTTAGAACTATTTTCACTAAAACAACCCCGATATTCGGGTGATGCCAACCCCCGGCAATCAAATAATTGGCATTTTTATTCCCGCCCCTGCGCAGTTTTTTTTCTTCCCTTTTCCTGGCATAATTTCTGCCAAACACACACTTATTCCCTAAACCCCTGCACTTATCCGTATTTCACCTACATCCTCTGTTTTTCAGTCCATTAGAATCATTCCAAATAACTCAGCCCAAACAAAGTAGTTTACATAACTGATTAAGTGTATTAATTTTATGATTATCTTTAATAGTAAATATGACTGAAATAAACGCAACCAAGTGACTTTACTGATCAGATTTGGCAAGTAAACACAACTCGTTGCGTTTAGTGTGGTGTTGAACTGTAGCAGAAGACACAACGACAACGGACAGAATGAAAATAATAACCTGGAATTGTAATATGGCTTTTCGAAAGAAAGCAGATTTTATTTTGGCCGAACAACCGGATATTCTGATAGTGCCTGAATGTGAAAATAAAGAACGTCTGGATTTTGGTTTTTACACCAAACAACCAACTGACATTTTTTGGTATGGAGATCTTCCAACAAAAGGGATCGGCGTTTTTACATATGGTGATTTCAAGATTAAGTTACTTGACATCCATAATCTCGATTTTAAATATGTTTTACCTCTATCGGTATATAATGATAAAATCAATTTAACAGTATTTGCAGTTTGGACTCAAAAGCCAGTAAATAATGATAATTATACGGAACAGATATGGAATGCTGTCCATTATTATTCTGATTTATTAGATGGAGAGAATATCATTATTGCCGGTGATTTTAATACGAATACCATTTTTGACAAATCAAATAGAATAGCAAATCACTCCAACCTGGTTGACTTTTTAAAAAGCAAAAACATTTTAAGTACCTATCACCATTTCCACAATCAAATCCAGGGTCAGGAAAAGGACAGTACACTTTTTATGCAGCGAAAGAAGGATCGTCCTTTTCATATTGATTTTTGCTTTGCCTCTATTAATCTGATTGACAAATTAATAAATGTCGAGGTTGGAAAATATGAAGATTGGACAAAGTATAGTGACCATAAACCATTAATTGTAACGCTCGACTTATGACCGAAGAAAGAACAACAGCTTGTAAAAGCACCTAACCAAAAGACAGGGTTTCGTGTTCCAAAGACAGTTTTGTGGTTAATCAAGCATTAGTTTTTCAAATCAAGTTTTGTGGTAAGAGTCCCGCCCTTTGGGTACAATAACACAACGATTGACCCCGGAGAGGAGACTTAGGAGTTTTCAAGGCCTATGCTTAAACAATACCTTTCCATTTAATGACCCCACCGCATATTCCTTCGTTTGTCAAAATTCAAAAAACTGCTGAATAACATTTTAATAAGTTTATTTTTAAATAATTATGAAGTTTATTTTAGTTATATTTAACTAATAAATTGCATCAGTTACCTAAATGAGACTTTTTATTTTTTTTACCTAAATGCTTAACCATGAAACTCAAATCTGCCATCTCTTCTGCTTTCTTATCGGGCATCTATTGTACTTAATCTTCTTTTACTAAAAAGAGGACACTGTTAACCCTTTTCAACCCTCGGGTTCCAAAGCAGAAGTTGATAGTGAATTTATATTCAGATGTCATTCCTCTCATGTTATTATCGAATTGTTCCTGAACTTAGGCAGCCTTGCTTGATTTCAAATAATTTGTCGGATAATATTTGTGACATTCATTCCACGGGTCTTTAGTGTCCGTCATAATTACAAAAGCAGCTTTGCTGCACCGGCATTCGACGGTTATTATTTGTACAAGAACCGAGATATAATAATAACAAAACTTATATTTTATTCGCTCGACCTATGAGATTCAAACTCAACCTTTCGCTTACCAACAAAAATCAGAATATACTGCCAGTTAACTACCAGTACGAATTAAGTGCCTGGATTTACAAAGTGATCAATCAAAGTGATCCTGATTTTGCTTTATGGCTGCACGAAAAAGGATTTTCAAATGATAAAAAGCAGTTCCGGCTTTTTACTTTCTCAAATCTGATCGTTCCGCAACGCGAGATTATCAAGGACCGACTTATTATTAAATCGGATAACGTCGGTCTGATTATCTCCACATTACCCGAAGAGACCATCCAGCACTTCGTAAGTGGAGTATTTTGTGATCGCGAGTTTGCCATTGGCGACCAAATTTCGAGTGTTGGTTTCAAAATCAATTCTATCGAAGCGCTGCAGGCTCCTGATTTCACCGACGAATTGTCGTTCCGTTCACTCTCCCCGTTGTTTGTTTCAGGGAAGGTCGAAGGCCGACAATATGCGCAACACTTTTCTCCTCAATATGAAGGCTACCTCCAGCTACTGATTAATAATCTGAAAGCTAAATTTAAGGTATTTACGGGCAATGAATCAATATTCAATGTTCAGAACGCAGCAATTGAACTTTTGAGTACCCCTAAACAAAAAGGGATCACCATCAAAGCCGGAACGCCACAAGAGACAAAATTGGTGGGATATCAGTACAATTTTAAACTCAAAGCTAATGCTGAATTGCTTCGCATGGGTTACTATACCGGATTTGGAGAGAAAAATAGCATGGGGTTTGGGTGCTGCCAAATATCGTAATGACCTTGGCTGTTTCCGAAACATCAATGTTTGAAAATGAGTTGGAAGAGGATATAAATAACAAACATTATCTGACAGGATTTTGAAATCTGATAGGTCAATGAATGATAAACAATTAATATGAAACAAACCTACGAAACGATTGATTACGAATGGTTGACAAGACCTACTGGCGACCCGTTTGCAGATGCAGGCGGCTTCGCAATCAAAGAATTCTCAAAAAGGAGTCCTGATAAGAATATATTGGAACTTATCATAGAGGTTGCAGATATTTATATCAGAAGATGGAATGCAGGACTGCATATCTTCTTCTTGAATTCAACCATAACTCAGGCCGCATTTCCCACACCTGAAAAGAAAATGGGAAAAACGAAAGAATATTTTGAAAGCTTAATCAATGAATCGGCAACCTATTCAGATGGTATTTGCCGTGTAATTGGAGAAAAAACCAAATTATTTAGAGCTGGTCGAGAAAATTCGATGCTTACTGGTTCTGGAACTTTTTTAAATTTTCATCACAATCTGGAATCGGGCATAATGCTTTCGAAAGAAGCATTAATCAGATTCTTCTTTGTTCCTATTGCAAGTATAATGATATACGATAAAATGGGAATAATCAACAGTAATCAAGAAGAAGTTGTCGATTTCTTCATTAGGAAGAATGTTTCCGAGAATATTAAAAATTCGCTTTTCAGATTTGCACTTAGATCGAAGTACCAGAATCCTGCAACCGCACTATTTGCATTTGTCGATGATTTACTTTCAAATGTTAAAATCGCAACTGACGAAACAAAAAAGCTTTCACTAACCCTATTCCATTTTTCCAATTTTGGAGCATCCCCAATTATTGAAATTTATAAAGTTCCTGCACCCCTCTTTGATTTTTATAGAGTTTGTAAAAGCATTCGTTTTGTTGATCAATGGCGATTATTTATTAATGCTAATTACATCAAATACCCTTTCTACAAAGCATATTTCGACAAGAAAAGCAATACTTACTTTGAGAAGGTTAAAGAAATATCGGGGATCTGCAAAACTGTATTTGAGAAATTAGAGAAGGATGAATCCTTAAATTTTGCTCTTTGTCAATTTGGGAGACGAACAGATTCAAAAACCAAAGAAGATTATATTGTTGTAGATTCTGGAGAATTAACAAATTGGAAAAATGGGAAGCTTTTCAAAGAATGGAAAAAAAACGATGAGAAAGGCGCAAAAGAATTCACGGACGCAACAAGAAAGATCAAGGAAGATATCACACTAACCTACAATGCAGATGACTTTTGTTACAAATGGACAAACTTAGTCTATCGTAATTTGATTGAGGGTAAGTCGATACTTTCTTTTATCCTTAAATGGAGCGAAAAGGATGTACTAGATTTTAAAATAATTAGGAATTATCAACTAATAATAAAAGGTATGAATACAAAAACACTTGACTTAATTGAAAAAATTACAGATTATCTGATTGAGGACGAATCTGATCTAAAGAAAAAGAAGTCCAAATTACAAACAAGCAAAAGCCATGAATTAAGATCATTTTTAATCAAGCAAATTGAGAAAAATTACAAGGCAGGTAATTCCGAACCTTTAGTTACGCTCCGTGACTATGTAAGTTATTTATTTCCAGATGGAACGAATTGGATGGAAATTAGGGATTTAATGCTAATTTGTTTTTATCAGAAACTCCATGAAAAAGGAATACTAATAGAAATTGAGGATGAAATTGATAATCAAGAAGAAATAGTAATAATTGAAGATGAAAACAACGAATAAAAACTGATTAATATGAAAGTACAAGGATTTATTTTAATTGATTTAGATGCAGCTGCACTAAACAATGCAGGAAAGGTTTCAAGAGCTGGAATAGAAAACAGTGTGGAAACAAAAAAAATTGTAAAGAATGGCCAAACGTATGTTTACGTGTCCGGACAAGCTTGGCGATATTGGTGGAGAGACACCTTACAGAAGAATTTTGCATGGATGCTTTCTCCTGTCATAAAATTAGAGAAGCAAAATGTTGTCTATACGGAGGCTAATCCCATCGCCTATGATGATGATGATGTCTTTGGATATATGAGAGCATCAAAAATGCCGGTAATGAATGCAGATGGAACACCAAAATTAAAGAAAAATGGTAATCCAGAAGAAAAGGATGCAACTGTTACCAGAATTTCGCCACTAAAGAATTCTGCTTTAATTTCTGTTGGTTCAGTGAGAGTTGCAAAAAACTTTTCAAGTATGGCGCGGCAAAACGATGTTCCTGTATTGTATGGAAAAGAAGAATACAGTGCTATAATGAAAGGAATGTTTTCTATTGATATTGATCAGGTAGGTACATTTTCAAGTTACAACAAGACTGGATTCAAAAATCTTAATGAGACCTTAAAGAAAGTTGCAAAAGAAAAAGAAGGTTCCTCTCTGATAAAAGACAAATACGTAAAGGATAAAGCTGGCAACCCTGAAGAATTGATTCGATTAGATATAAATATTAGAAAGAAAAGAATAAGTGACACAATCAAAGCACTTAAAACAATTTCTGGTGGTGCCATGCAAACAAGTAATTTAGCAGACGTAACACCTAAGTTCATAATATTAGCTACAACAAAATCTGGAAACCATCCTTTTTCACACATCATTTCTAATGATCCGGTAAACCATGAACAAGTAATTCTAAAGATTGAGGACTTAAAAGAAATTTTCAAAGAATTCAAGGATGAATTTATTGGTGATATTTACATTGGACGAAGAGGTGGATTCTGGAATGAATATGAAGAGGAATTAAAGACAATTAATGACCTTGAAGTATCAAAAATAACCAGAGTAAAATATTCATCAGTCAATGTTACAATTGATGCCTACTGCAAACAAATTGAAGAGTCAATATGAAAAATGTTTTCAAAATAGAAATAACTACTTGGACTTCTAGCTTCCGCTATCCAAATATTATTTCCGGCTTTCAACCAACGTTAGAAGTCCCTCCATTAAGTACTGTGTTGGGACTTATTAATGCTGCCGCTGGAAAGTATTTGGAGTATACCAAAGAAGCTGAGATTGGCTACTATTTTGAATATGGAGCAAAAGCTATTGATGTTGAAACTTTGTATCAGGTTGATAAGATAAGTTCTACAAATAATTCACCTTCACTAAAAGCTACATCAAATGTTATTAAGCGAGAATTTTTAACAGATTGTAGACTCTTAATCTACATCAAAGATGAACACTTGTATGAGTATTTAATGAATCCAGTATATCAACTTCTTTTAGGACGTTCTTCCGATTTGGCGCATGTTCGATTTTTGGAAAAGAAGGATTTACAACAAGTAAATAATGCTTCTAAGATCAAGGGGCAAATTGTTCCCTTTGCAACCAATTATTTGCCTGGTCAAATTCAACCGCTGCCTCAATATTTTTCCAATACAGAAATCAGAAGGAATATTGGGACTATGGCGTACTCCGTGATTGGGTTTAAATCTAACGATTGTCCTTCGGAAATAACTGCTTATAGAGATCAAATTGATGGAAAAGAAATTGATATTTACTTTCATAAATTAGATTTTAAAAATGAATAAAATGGATCTTCAGGAGGTTCTGGCAAAATCAGGACCTCCTATTTCCTTAAAGCAGCACATTGATGAATGTCTTCGGGTGTATGAGTCACTTCGAAAAGCATTTTGCAGATTGCCATTAAACGATACCGATCGTTTTTGGAGGTTAATTCGTTTAGCTGTTATCTTTCATGATTTAGGGAAAGCCCATTCCGAATTTCAGAAAATGCTATTAGGAAAAAGAGCCAATTGGTACTATCAAAGGCACGAGTTATTTTCGGTACCATTCATCAATCAACTTGTTTTATCCCAAGAAGACAAATTATTTATAAAATTGATTGTTGCCGGACATCACAAGGACATCAACTTCCTGTTCAACTTTATTCAGCATTCTTATAAATCTGGAGATGACATATTTTCCTTTTCCGAAGAAGGTAAGTTGGAATGGGATGAAGAATCCGGAAAATTGAATGTTGGCTTCATTAAGTCGTTTTTAAACGATTATGGAGTTTTACTGAATTCAAGCACATTGGTGCCGCCTTTTGCGGAAATAAAAGCATATTCCAGGAAGCCAGTTAATGCAGCAAACATCAATTTTCAGGAACTACTGCTTGGGGCCGGGGCATTAAAACAATGTGACCATTCTGCATCAGCCGGTATATTTAAAGTGAATATCCTGGCAGAAAAACATTTTAACTTTTTATATGATACAAAGTGGGCACCTTACTTTCATCAAAAGAGAGCTTCAGAAACCATTGGAAATATTGTTCTGACTGCACCAACTGGTTCGGGCAAGACAGAAGCTTCAATGATGTGGTTACACAAACAATTGAAAGAAAACGGACAAGGACGAACATTTTACATCCTGCCATTTACCGCTTCCATCAATGCCATGTTTGAGCGGCTGGATGAAAAAATGCAAGGAAACAATAAGATTGTGGGAGTCGTTCACGGGAAGCTTGCAGAATACATTGAAAGCCGATTCGAAAAAGAAGAGTACAGCGTAAATAATGAGAACCTGAAACAGGAATTAAAAGATAGTTACCGCGCCTTAGTTCCACCATTGAAAGTCGCCACACCTTTTCAACTTTTGAAATCGATCTTCGGTCTGAAAGGATTTGAAAAGGGAATCTTTGAAATGAGTGGCGGTTATTTCATTTTCGATGAAATTCATGCTTACGATCCTGAAGTGACGGCACAAATCAAAGTATTGATCGAGTTTGCGACCAAATATCTTAATGTAAATGTTTGTCTGATGACAGCTACATTACCAACCTTTCTGAAAAAAGAATTTGCCGGGGCAATTGGAGATTTTACTGAAATCAGTGCGGATAAAGAGTTATATCAATCGTTTATACGCCATCGCATCAAAGTAGCTGAAGGATTGCTTTCCGATAACATTGCTGACATTCAGAAAAGATTAATCAATGGCGATAAAGTTTTAGTAGTATGCAATACGGTTAAACAAGCTCAAAACATTTATAACAGTTTGGATGCTTCCCGAAAGGTATTACTTCATGGTTCGTTTAACGGTGTTGACCGTAACAAAAAGGAAAAAGATCTAAAATCAGAAGAGATAAGACTTTTAGTTGGAACGCAAGCGATTGAAGTCAGTTTGGATATTGATTATGATGCTATTTTTACCGAACCTGCTCCGCTCGATGCCTTGCTACAGCGTTTTGGACGTGTGAATCGCCACCCGTTAAACGGACAATATCGACCTCCATGCGATTGTATTGTATTCTCCAAGCGCAATGAAGTCGATATATACATTTATAAAAACGAAGAAATCATCATTCGCACCTTGAAGGCACTTCGCGAGATGGAATCACGTAATTCTGGAGTAGTTGCCGAAATCGACTTGCAAAAATACATCGATGAGGTTTATCCCGATTGGTCGGTTAAAGACAAAGACGATTTTGATAGAGTTTATACGCATTTGAAATCAGATGTGATGGAGAACCTTGCTCCGTTTATCTATGATCCGCATCGCGAAGAGGAATTTGAAAAACAGTTTGATGGTGTAAAAGTACTTCCGGCGATAAAAGCAAACGAATACAGGATATTACTTGATGCTAACAAGTTCATCAAAGCTGAATCGTTGAAAGTGTCCATCACTAAACGGCGATTTGCATCGTTGATAACCAAAGAAGGAATTCATCGCGATGTATCTGCTTTTAAACTACTCTGGAAAGAAGAGATAAAAGAACAGCCTTTTTACATTATCGATCGAAAATATGATTCTGAATTAGGACTGCAATTGGATATAGAAGAAAGTGTTAAGGGTAGTTCCAAGTTTTTATAACCTTTACCCTGCTAGGTTTCCTCTACTATTAAAATCGATTATCAACCCCCATAAATCGTACAACTGATGTCAAAAATATAATTTTAAAACATTTGCAATAGCTAAAAGAGCAAGTTGTCGTGCAGTTACTTGAAGTCTACAATAACTATGAACTGGAATATAAGGATTCGCGTGTTTTTATTTAAAAGCTCTATCCAAGGATCTGAAATTTTTATTGACCTAACTGGAAGCCATTTTATCCGTCTTCAAAAGTAAGCAGATCTTCGATTAGCAACATTACAAAAAAGAGCTTGATTTATAACTGCATGATATGATGGAGGTAACTGGCACACAAATGAATTACTATTTTACGTGCCACCGGAAATTGTGGTTGTTTGCCAATGGTATCCAGATGGAGCAAAACAGCGAACTCGTTGCGATGGGAAAACTAATCCACGAAACTTCGTATGCTGATCGCCCGGAACGATTTCAGGAGGTGGAGATAGGTCCCATAAAGATTGACTTTTACGACAAACGAGAAAAGGTTATCCATGAAGTAAAAAAGTCGGATAAACTCGAGGAGTCGCACCGCTGGCAATTAAAGTATTATATCCATATAATGGAACAGGCGGGTATTAAGGGAGTAACTGGTTTGCTTGAATACCCCAAGCTTCGACATACGGAAGAGGTATTGCTGTCAGATCACGATCGTGCCGATCTGGAAACTATCCTGGGAAAAATTAAGAAAATAATAGTGGACGAAAACTGTCCATCGCTCGAGAAAAAGGGCATCTGTAAAAACTGTTCGTATTTTGATTTTTGTTATGCCTCGGAAGACTGATCTGGAATTAAAAAATTAAAATGAAGAAAACTTATTATCTTTTTAATCCTGGTCGTTTGAGCCGGAAAGACAATACCTTACAATTTGTGGCCTTTAGCGAAGAGGGTATCGAACAGCAAACGCGTTATTTGCCTTTAGAGCAAGTTGGCGAAATTTATGCTTTCGGTGCACTGGATGCCAATTCGGCGCTTTATAATTTTCTGGGACAACAGCAGATTCCGGTTCACTTCTTCGACTATTTTGAGAATTATACCGGATCTTTTATGCCTCGTGAGGCATTATTGTCGGGTAGGATGATAATTGCCCAGGTAAAAATGCAACAAAATAAAGCAAAACGTCAGGAACTGGCCCGACTGATCCTCCAGGGTGCAGCACATAATATGCTGAAAAACCTCCGTTATTACAACAGCCGGGGTAAAGATCTTGAGCCAATCATCACAACAATAGAACAATATGTCGCACGAATTTCAAATACCACCGCCATCGATGAATTGATGGGTATTGAGGGGAATATCCGGAAGATGTATTATGAGGCATTCGAACTTATTATTAACGACTTCTCGATGGAGGGCCGGAGTTACCGACCGCCGAAGAACGAGGTAAATTCGTTAATCTCCTTTGGCAATATGATGTGCTACAGTCAATGTCTGAGAGCCATTCACCAAACTCAACTCAACCCGACAATTAGCTTTTTGCACGAACCAGGAGAACGTCGCTTTTCACTTTCTCTGGATATTGCAGAAATTTTTAAGCCATTACTGGTCGATCGTGTGATATTTAAGGTATTGAATAAAAAGGAGATTCAGCTGCATCATTTTGAAGAAGCAGTCAATCGGGTAGTGTTAAAACCTTCCGGCAAGAAAATATTTGTTCAGTCGTTTGAAGAAAGACTAATTGAGACCATCAAGCACCGAACCATGAATCGTTCGGTAAGCTATAAGCATCTGATTAAATTGGAATGCTACAAACTGCAAAAGCATATTTTGGGGATTGAGCAATATAAACCCTTTAAAATGTGGTGGTGATGTATGTAATTGCTGTTTATGATATTGGGGAGAAAAGAGTAGGCAAAATGCTAAAACTTTGCCGAAGGTATTTGAATTGGATTCAAAACTCTGTATTTGAAGGGGAAATCACTGAGGTGATCTTGAAGAATTAAAGCTCTGCTCGTTGAAGATAATGAATCCAGAGACTGATAGTTTGATTATCTTTAAGGCGCGGCAGGAGAAATGGCTTGAAAAGGAGATTGTTGGAAAGGAATTAAGTAACCTCGATAACATGCTCTGAAACAACAAAATATTAACTATTTAGGTTGTCGATGGGTTAAATGGCAGACCTGATAATTACTAAATTGGTGTCTGACTTGCCACTAAAGTTCTTTGACATGCTGGAAATAAATAAGATAGCACAAGTTGTCGATCGCCGGTATAAAACCGGTTATCGGAGGTCGACAATATTTTGCTGGTAAATAAAGGTCAAATATTTATTAACTAATTGAAAATCAATATTATTTTTGCTGTATTCAAACGGCATCTAATCGCACCATATTGGAATTGAAACAACAAGTAAAGCACTGCAAACAATGCTCTCATGTACCCATCTAATCGCACCATATTGGAATTGAAACACAGCATCAGCGTTAAAAGTTGCATCGGTTACAACATCTAATCGCACCATATTGGAATTGAAACTTGTGTAAAATCATCTTCATGATCCAGCATCGTAATCATCTAATCGCACCATATTGGAATTGAAACCGGTGATTCAGGTGAAGTTTTGCAGATTCTTGACAACATCTAATCGCACCATATTGGAATTGAAACCTCAAATACTGGGCAAGACTATTGGTGCTTATTTGACATCTAATCGCACCATATTGGAATTGAAACTTCCTAAACTCATTAAGGCAAAAATTCGGCGTAATCATCTAATCGCACCATATTGGAATTGAAACAAAATACTATATTGGTATAACATAATGAGTATCTTAACATCTAATCGCACCATATTGGAATTGAAACGAATAAGTATGTAAAAGGTTAATAAGATCAGGCGTCATCTAATCGCACCATATTGGAATTGAAACATCAAAATTACTTTGTTAATCATCTTGTCAAATTTTCATCTAATCGCACCATATTGGAATTGAAACTCTGCAGACTTAACAATGATTCAGGGGTAAAAGACCATCTAATCGCACCATATTGGAATTGAAACATAAACAACCATAAAAGGTATTGAATCATAAGAGGTCATCTAATCGCACCATATTGGAATTGAAACTTGTAATTGCTCCGCTTTTGACAATAAACGCCAGCATCTAATCGCACCATATTGGAATTGAAACCTACTAAGGGGCGGAGTTGCATAAACGACTAAATCCATCTAATCGCACCATATTGGAATTGAAACTTCTGTTTTTGAATCTGTTCCGCCATCCTTTTTTCATCTAATCGCACCATATTGGAATTGAAACATGTATAAACTTATCAGTTACGATGTGAAAATGTATGCATCTAATCGCACCATATTGGAATTGAAACCTCTTTCGGATCAACGCCCTCTTCTTCAAAGCCAACCATCTAATCGCACCATATTGGAATTGAAACTTGGCTGACATCATTATGGGCTTAACGCCTCTCTTCATCTAATCGCACCATATTGGAATTGAAACGATCCTATATCTTCCAATGCCGTGACGGTCGCTGTCATCTAATCGCACCATATTGGAATTGAAACGTGGAAAAATGCCACCTCCGCACAGCACTTCTGGCATCTAATCGCACCATATTGGAATTGAAACTTGAAACTATCGGCCAGTGCGATAACCTCCTCACCATCTAATCGCACCATATTGGAATTGAAACAAAAGAATTTTGAATCATTAACCACTCAGTTGAAAGCATCTAATCGCACCATATTGGAATTGAAACGTTTTAATAAAAAGCGGAACATTTATGAGTGATCCCATCTAATCGCACCATATTGGAATTGAAACGCGCGATCCGCAACATGGATTTCGGAGGGACGGATCATCTAATCGCACCATATTGGAATTGAAACTCGAATATTACCTCCGTAATTCGCCGGCTTTTATTGCATCTAATCGCACCATATTGGAATTGAAACGGCAATTTAAATGCAGTAAGACCACTGTAGATATCATCTAATCGCACCATATTGGAATTGAAACAGGTGATTGAGCAGGAGAAAACATTGTTTGACACGCATCTAATCGCACCATATTGGAATTGAAACGAAAGATCGATGATTCTGATGCTACCCACAGCGATTCATCTAATCGCACCATATTGGAATTGAAACATGATTCCGGTCAGGATTACGATTTCTTCAGACACCCATCTAATCGCACCATATTGGAATTGAAACTTACTCGCTCGACCGGTCAATCGATACAATTATACATCTAATCGCACCATATTGGAATTGAAACAAAGAAACAATGAAATACATTGAATCAAAAAGAAATCATCTAATCGCACCATATTGGAATTGAAACTGAGTCGAAGAGGCTCGCAATCAACGAGGGCATTGAGACATCTAATCGCACCATATTGGAATTGAAACAATAAATAAAAGCCTGCTAAAAGTATTTTGATTGTCATCTAATCGCACCATATTGGAATTGAAACGCACTTGCATACCAGCTCGCGAGTATTGAGTACTCATCTAATCGCACCATATTGGAATTGAAACGTGGAAAAATGCCACCACCGCGCAGCACTTCTGGCATCTAATCGCACCATATTGGAATTGAAACTGAAGCAAAGTTAGTGAGCAAATTTGCCATCTTTTGCATCTAATCGCACCATATTGGAATTGAAACTTCGCAAATCGAACAAATGCGCGTCTGCGATGTGCTCCATCTAATCGCACCATATTGGAATTGAAACTATCAACACAATAGGATTTACGACATCGAAGGAATCATCTAATCGCACCATATTGGAATTGAAACAATAAAATGGATAGGGATTAAGAAAAATAATCTGCGCATCTAATCGCACCATATTGGAATTGAAACTTACTGCGGATGAAAACAAAAGGAACATCATCAACATCTAATCGCACCATATTGGAATTGAAACGGTTGACCGTTACCTCACGCCACCGGTGCCGGTCAGCATCTAATCGCACCATATTGGAATTGAAACTTGATAATCCAATCAAGGGCATTACCGATTTTGTCATCTATTCGCACCATATTGGAATTGAAACTTAAAAAAACATCAGATTAATACTGTAATATGATGCATCTAATCGCACCATATTGGAATTGAAACGACCAACAACATCGCCGAGCAATTGATCCGCGACGCATCTAATCGCACCATATTGGAATTGAAACCTATTAAGATAACCGCAAATGATCGACGAAAGAACATCTAATCGCACCATATTGGAATTGAAACACAGCTCGTCGACAGATGGCAGATACCAGTCGGTGTCATCTAATCGCACCATATTGGAATTGAAACAAAATTGAAAGGTTAGTGAGCATCACTAATGAATTCATCTAATCGCACCATATTGGAATTGAAACGAGATATCAAAGGCATGGTTGCTTACCGGAGACGGCATCTAATCGCACCATATTGGAATTGAAACACCTCACCTGCTGATCCTTTAATCGGATGGTATGCATCTAATCGCACCATATTGGAATTGAAACGAGATATCAAAGGCATGGTTGCTTA
>JBAXOA010000081.1:0-20101 GCA_037133495.1 Mariniphaga sp.
CCTGAGTCATCTTCATTCGTGTTTGCGAAGCGCAGATTCATGGGTGTTTCATCATGGCAATAAATTATTTTTAAATTTTTATTGATATTCAGCGCTAAAAACCAATCTCCATTCTCCATTCAAGGATATGCCCGTGTAATTTTGACTATAAAGACAATTTCCCAAGAAGAGCAGCAAAACAGTAAAAAATCGATTCATGTCAGTTTATTTTTAAAGTTCAGTGGTAGGGCCATCGGGTGACGAGCTCAAATTATTTCAAATATCGCAAAATAGATGACACAAAATAATTTTGCGCTGTAATAGGTTGAAAAATAAACCCGGCAGATTCCGAAGACCTGCCGGGTTTATTCAACAAATTTTTTCATAACGCTGCTGACAAGAAAAAGCCACCAATTATTTTCTCAATGAAACAGTGGCTTTTAGCTTATTTTTTAAGCAATCCTTCCAGTCTGCCATAAGCATGGTCGAGACCTTTGATAAAGTCAGTTTTTAGAAGCTTATAATGTTGTTTCACTAGTTTTGGATTATCCTTACCGTCTGGATGACATGCACGATCCAGCATAGTATTATTTAGCAAAACGGCTTCTTCAATGACCGACAATACGGACACGTCCTTTTTATCTTCAAAGGTGTCAAGAAAGTCAATACAATCACCAATCAGCTGAGATGACATAAATTCAATCTCCTTTTTCAAACGTCGTACATTAGCCATAGATTTCAGTATTTAAGTGAGGGCATCTGTATTTGAACTGCGACCGGTGATGCCATACCGGCCTGATAATATAACTGCGATTAAAAAGCTTTTGTTTTCTTCTTTTTCTTTAACTTGTCTTTTATTTTTTGAAGTTCAAGCTCCTCATCGATAATTTTCTTGCTGAAAGTTTTTTGGGTCGGCAGATTCCAGTTATCTTTATTTTCCCAGTTGGATCTAACTTTTACCACGCTAAGATAATACATTACCTCCTCAGGCTGCAGCTTTTTTTTCAAATTTCCTGTATCCCATTTCCCATTATTATTACTGTCAAAAATAGCTTTTATGAGGTATTTTTTGGGTTCGAGAAATTTAAAAGTGACTAATCCATCCTTTGAAACAGGAATTGACTGAACCACTTTTTCATCTTTCTCATCGGCAAGAAGCTGAATTATAGTGGGGGAAGTAATATTTGTGACATTCAGGATTATTTTCCCATAATATTCCTCCTCCTGAGTTTTAAAATCAGCTTTGAGTTTTTGGGAGTAGGTGGAATAGATTGTTTTTATAGCCGTTGAATCTAAAGATAGCCTGTAATTAGTTCCGTATTTCCATGGATACGCGAGGTGATAACGTCGTTTATTAAGGGAATCGGGTCGCAGTTTAAATTTTATCGTGTTGTAAATCGTATCTTTTTTTTCGAACAATGAAAATTTGCTGGTGTCAAGAATAGCAATCGGTTCGGGAGATTCAATCGTCACATCGCGATAAACATCAAATCCGGCTTTCGTATTTGTAGCTAAAGCCACAGAATTCTCAGCTTTGCCGATCCGGTGTCGCTCTTTTCGTTTATTTTTGGATGTCACAGTTACGTCTGTGAAATAAAGTCGTATCGTGTCGTTTTTGACATAATATTCTTTCAGGCTATCCTGCTGAAGGTATGAAAGTTTAAAAATAAGTGTGTCTTTGTTGTATGCCATTGAATCGGTAAGCCAGATTCTCACTGAATCGGATTTGGCAGACACTTCGGTATATTTCCAACCTGGCTTTGCGGGGAAATTAAGTGGTTCGATATTAAAAGTATCCGCAACAGATTGTGTAAATGTGAGATCCACCACTTTGCGCGATGGATGGATGTATTTATCGAGACGCAAATCAAAGAAATACTCTCCAAAACGGAGAAAATAAATTGGATCAGGTGAGAATTTTGTTTTTCCGAACACGAGTAAAGTATCATTTCCAGTAATGACAGTATCCCGGTTGGGTTGAAATTGTGCCGAAGGTATCACAAGATGATCGATAAAAGCGATTGAATCAGCTCCGGGAGTAAATTTTAAATTATTATCAAGATCGCTAAGACCGAAAACCTGGAATGTATCTGCCGGAAGATTAGTAACAGCAAAAAATCCTTTTTTATTCGTTTTACCAACAAAGTCGGGTCTTGTTTTATACACTAAGGTGTCGGATCGTCCGCGGTAGAGTAAAACATATGCATTGGGAACAGGCTCAAGGGTAAAAGCATCTTTAACGAATCCGACGATCCTTAGTGAATCCAATTGCGATCCCGTGGAGAAAGCCAACCTTAAATCTTTTATTGCATTTTTTTCGTTATTATCCACTACGCCATCCTTAAAATCAAGTGAATAGGTTGTATTTGGCTTTAATTTCTCGTTTAAATCAATGATTAAAGATTTTCCTTTGGTTCGAAAGATCGGCTTTTTGGTTACTGGCGGAGACACAACAAATTTCTCGCTAAGTCCTTCAATAATCACAAATTCATTAAAAGTTAGTCTGATTTTCTGGTCAGTAAAATTTATCTGATTAAAATCCGGAATGCTGCGGACAATTACAGGCGGAATGGAATCTTTCAATCCTCCCGAGGGCATACCAATATTTGCACAAGAGGTGAAGAAAGAGAGATAACCAATAATAATAATTACCAGCGTGAGTATTTTATTTGCCAATCTGATCTGATTTTTTGAATTCTCCGAATCACAAAATTACAAAAGTTCAACCAATATTAACGGATAAAGCCGATACCGCCGGTATTTATTTATATCGGGTGTAAGTAACATTTAGCTCAGGAGGCAGTGTACTTCCTTGACCTTTTAGTCCTACTCGTTGCAAGGTGCCGTTCCTGTCGCTATGAACCAGATAGAACCCGGTATTTTTAATGGTTCCTTTAATCAGTTGCTGAAGATGCTGGGTTACGTTAAATGAATAGGTGGCAGTCAATGCATCGTAAAACCCTCCATAATAGCTGCTTGAAAGTTGACTGTCCGCAGGAAACGCTTCTACCCCGGTAGAGTCATGCACCATGATGAATAATCTTGAGGGAATCTTATATCTTCGTGCGTCGCTTAGGATTGTATCCGCATGAAAGGTTAAGGTTGCTTTGTTGATAACATAATTAGTAGAGTCCTTCCATGTTGAAAGTGAAGGAAGGTCAATTTTCGCTTTAATACCTCCGGTAGGTTGTACAAAAATAAGCGAGTCAAGGTTCTTGTCCTTGTTTAAATTCGCGTAGAATTTTGACGAGGTATAGTCATGGGTGTATCGCTCCAGATCGGCTGAATTAGCTGAAACACGATAGGCAAAACCAAGCGTATCATGCTTTGCATCATGAAAATAAAGCACGAGCATTGAAGATGTTTTATTGATGCTTACCACAGTTCCTTTTCTGCTGACCGGGCTTGGTTCGATATATAATCCTTTAAAGATATTGACAAAAATGTCGTTACTTAACATATTTAATGAATCAACAGCGAGAAGTTTAGTTCCAAAATTGTTTTTCAGGCGAACCCTGATATTTTGAAGTGTTGTATCCTGCGGAGTTAAAGTGTCGGTTCTGAATTTGGGGATAAAGCTTCCGGTACCAATCAATTCAGTTGAAGCGATACTTTTGACATCAAACGAAGAGAGGTACTGCGCATTGTAGGAAAGGGCGCTGTTTAATTCATAGACCTTAATAGTTTGAAGGCTCACTGTATCTCCATAGATTTTTTTGTAGGTCATATCCAGCACTACCGAATCAATAACTGCGCTTGGTTGATACGACGGATGATAAGGTAACCTGAATTGTGCAGCAAAGCCTGCATCTGTACGACCGAAAACCGGATCGTTAAAACTTCCCAACAAGTTGTAGGAGGGTCTGTCAATTCTGATTTTTGTATCGGTAAAAATTGAAGTAGCTATGGATGTTTTTTCCTGATGGAACCTGGTTTCCAAAGTCTTAACACCAGGAAGCAGATTAATACCAAGACTCTGATCCCCTTTTTGACATCCCCACAGCACTACAGAAAAAAGAAGAATCACTCCCAAAAGGTTCTTCAATTCGAAATATCTATCTTTCAATGTTTTAAACTTTTAGTAAAACCGGCGCAAATTATTAAAAAATATTGTAAAAATCGAAAAAGGAATCAATATAAGTCTCCTTTGACTGATAATCGAGAAACGGTTTGCCCGAAGCTTTCATATAATCTTCCAGTTCATTATTGATGCTTTCACTGCCCTTTATAGTTGCGTCGGAATAATCAATCGCCAACTTGCTAAAATTGATGAACGTTGGGTCTTTAATAATCGAAATTTCATTAATATCTATCCCGTCTTCTGCAATTTTGCCCGCCATATTATTATTAAGCGGACTCTTAAACTGATCGTTATATACCGAATAAATAATTTTAGAATTCGCAAAAAGGGGATTGTCTTTGTAAGTTTTTTTCACAAAAAGCGGAATCATACCTGTAAACCAGCCATGACAATGTATAATATCGGGTGACCATCGTAATTTTATTACGGTCTCCAGAACGCCCCGGGCAAAAAATATCGCACGCTCATCGTTATCATCAAATTCGACTCCTTCTTCATTGGTTGCAACAAATTTTCTTTGGAAATAGTCTTCATTGTCAATAAAATAAACCTGCATCCGGGCAGCCTGAATGGATGCCACCTTAATGATTAACGGATGATCATTATCATTGATAACCAGGTTCATTCCTGAAAGACGGATCACTTCGTGAAGCTGGTTTCTTCTCTCGTTGACACATCCAAAACGAGGCATAAATGTGCGGATCTCTTTCCCTCTTTCCTGAATACCCTGCGGAAGGTACCTCCCGATCTCGGAAATTTCAGACTCCGGTAAGTAAGGAGCGATTTCCTGCGAGATAAATAAAACCTTCTTTTTTTCCATTGCCACTACTTAAATATTTTGCAAAAATATATAAAAAATACTGAATATTCAATCATTAGCTCAATTGTATTCTCAATGAATGACCTTTAATCTTTCTTTGTGTTCAGATATTTCGTTACTTTGCACTCTCTTTCTAAAAAAATAATGAAGGTATATACTACGATCGCATCTTTGCAGGAAGCATTAAAAATTGAACATTCAGAGGGCTTAAAGGTTGGATTCGTGCCGACAATGGGCGCTCTTCATGAAGGTCATTTATCCCTTGTGAAAAAAGCCGGAGAAATGTGTGATGTAGTGGTGGTTTCAATTTTCGTCAATCCCACCCAGTTTAACGATAAAAATGATCTTGCCAATTATCCGAGAACCCTGGAAACAGATCTGAATCTGCTGTCTTCCGTCAGGTGCGAATATGTCTTTTCACCTTCAGACAAAGAGGTTTATCCGACCGCTGATACGCGTAATTTCGGTTTCGGAACTCTGGAAAGTGTGATGGAAGGAGAGTTTCGACCAGGACATTTTAATGGTGTTGCTCAAGTAGTTAGCAGACTATTTGAAATTGTGCAGCCCGATAAGGCTTTTTTTGGAAGAAAGGATTTTCAGCAATTGGCTATCATAACCGAACTGGTGAAGCAGATGAATTATCCGGTTGAGATTGTGCCTTGCGAAATTATTCGCGAATCGGATGGATTAGCGATGAGTTCAAGAAATAAGCTGCTCCTTCCGGAACATAGAAGATGTGCCGGAATAATTTATCAAACACTCAGGGAAGCTTCCATACTAGCCGGTACAAAATCTGTTTCGGAGATTAAAGAATATGTGATTAGCGGGATAAATTCCACCCAATTATTGCGAACCGAGTATTTCGAGATCGTCAACGAAATAACCTTATTCCCTGTTCAAAACTGGAGTGAACCCGGAATAAAAGTGGGCTGTATTGCCGTCTTTGCCGGAAAAGTCCGCCTAATTGATAACATGATTTTAAACTCAATTTAAGAAGATAATGTTTATAGAAGTTTGTAAATCCAAAATACACAGGGTCACTGTTACAGGAGCCGATCTGCAGTATGTGGGGAGCATTACGATCGACCAAGACCTCATGGATGCTGCCAATCTAATTGAAAATGAAAAAGTTCAGGTAGTCGACATCAATAATGGCGAACGTCTCGAGACTTATGTCATTAGGGGTGAAAGAGGTCAGGGTGAGATTATTCTAAACGGCCCTGCCGCACGGAAGGTTGCTGTTGGCGACATCATTATTATTGTCTCCTATGCCTCTATGGATTTTGAAGAGGCTAAATTGTTTAAGCCACGAATTATCTTCCCGGATACTGAAACTAACAGGCTGATCTGAAAACCGGATTGGCCGATCTAAGTAATTTTCAATGAATAATGATCAATGATCTTAATTGCTTAATATCGTAATTGATAATTCCTTCCGCCAGCTGGCGGACCTAATTCATAATTCCTAATTGATAATTCCTAATTACCCGTCCCGTGTCCAAAGCCAAAACCACCTTCGTTTGCCAAAGTTGCGGTGCTAATTCTCCAAAGTGGGTTGGCAAATGTAATTCCTGTGGCGAATGGAACACTTATACCGAAGAAATCGTTGCAGAGCGAAAGAGTTCGTCGCCTATGCTGACAAACGCCAATACAAAGCCGCTCATGCTCTCTCAGATCGACCTTAACCTCCAGTCGAGAATTGTAACCGGAAACGAAGAATTTGACCGCGTTATCGGGGGTGGTTTAGTTCCGGGCGGAATGATTCTTCTGGGAGGCGAACCCGGTATCGGCAAATCAACTCTTGTTCTTCAGATCGCATTACAGCTAACCCAGCTAAGGGTCCTCTATATTTCAGGTGAAGAGAGTCTTCAGCAGTTAAAAATGCGTGCCAACCGGCTTAACGGCAAACAATCGAACTGTCTGTTTTTATGTGAAACTTCGTTGGAAAATATTCTTCTTCATCTTGATAATGAGAAGCCCGATCTGGTAATCATTGATTCAATTCAGACAGTTGCGACCGAATTGGCTGATTCCTCCCCGGGCAGTGTTACACAAATCAGAGAATGTACAGTGGGCATCATGAAAGTGGCCAAATCAAAACAAATAGCGGTCATATTAATTGGTCATATCAACAAGGAAGGGAGCCTGGCAGGACCTAAAGTACTGGAGCATATTGTTGATACGGTTCTGCAGTTTGAGGGTGACCGGAATTATCTTTTCCGTATCCTCAGGTCAATAAAAAATCGTTTTGGATCAACTTCTGAACTGGGTATCTTCGAAATGCGTCAGGACGGTTTGCACGAGGTGAATAACCCTTCAGAAATGCTGCTCTCGTCGCACAGCGATGGATTAAGCGGAACCGCCACAGCAGCAACTATGGAAGGAATGCGCTCATTTCTTATTGAAGTACAGGCACTTGTCAGCTCAGCGGCTTACGGTAATCCCCAACGTTCGGCTACCGGATTCGATTTGCGCAGAATGAATATGTTATTGGCAGTTCTTGAAAAAAGAGCAGGATTTAAGCTTATGACAAAGGATGTTTTTCTGAATATTGCCGGAGGTTTGCGGGTGGATGACCCCGCGATGGATCTGGCAGTAATCGGCGCTGTTCTCTCTTCTAATTTTGATGTCGCGATAGATAAACAGATTGCTTTCGCCGGAGAGGTGGGTCTCACAGGAGAGATCAGACCGGTAAACAGGATTGAGCAGCGAATTGCAGAGGCACAAAAACTCGGCTTTAAAGAGATTTATCTGTCCAAATACAACAAAGGGGTTGACTTTTCACGTTTTGACATTAAAATCCATCAGATCGAACGGGTAGAAAAGATGATCAGGACATTATTTTCATAAACGAAAAACGGGATACTTCTGATATCCCGTTTTTCGTTTTAATATTCCCACAAATCCTGTTCGTAATCGAATATCGCGTTTTTGATTCTTTCAGATTCCTTAAAGGCATATTCGCCATCGGCATATTCCTCAATAGAACGATTGTTATAAGTATTCTCCTCCTTGACAATATAGCCATCAAACCGTCGGGTCATGAACAAGTCGTCGAAGCTCAGGCTGCGTGCTCCGTTAAACTCGTTTAGTGCTTCTTTCTTTGCAAGCAACGGACGAATCTCGGGGTAAAGGACCCAGAATAATCTCTTGCGAACAAACGATGTATCCTTAGCTTCCTTTTTATAGACCCGTATCGGACAAATACCAAGGATACGCACCTGAAGGGTTGACTTTTGTTTGTCGAAATACCACATCTCTTTAACCTCAATTTGCTTAACTTCAAGAATCGGAATATCAGCTTGCACAACAGTGTCCCGAAGGTCTCCGGTATTGATATCCGTTACTTTAATCGATTTAAGAGAGTCGCCAAACTGCTGTTTTACCTGATTGTAAGTGATAGGCTCTTTAAATTCTTCATCCGGAATCTGTGCATCGAAAGCGGTTATCCTCTTCTCTTCAATCCCTTTTAAAAGTGTGTTAAAAAGGTTGGAACGCCCTTGTATTGTTCGGGTAGGATAGTAAAAATGCTGGTTTGATTTTTCGCGAAGATCAATGATGCGCCATACGGTTCTCGACCAAACAGCGTCAGCCTCCCTCACAAGAGGAAGTGGTGCAGGTTTACGGTCGATAGTTGTCCTTTTGGTATATGCACCATCGATGACCTGCGCATTCAACATATTTGCTGAAGCAGTTCCAATCAAAATTGATATAAGGATCAATAATAACTTTTTCATCGTCAATTAAATTTATAGCTTAAAGCTTATTGAAGGTAAATTACGCGTAGTGCCGTCATCTCCTTTAACTACAATGCTTTCAATATATAACCGGCTGCCGGGATTTAACCCTTTCATAAGGTCAATTTGATCTTGTGAGAACTTATTTCCTTTTGTCGGTTTGTCAACGATAAAACCCGCTTTCGAAGTTGAAACAACAAATGAGGTTACCGTGAAGTTCATTGCAAAATCAAAATCCGGAATCTTCGCCAATACCCCTTGCTGAGCCAAAAGTTCATTTTTTGTGATCGCCCCCTCAATTTTACCGGCTACCGAAGCCACAGGATCAGGAACCCGTTTCACGCGAAATTCTGTAGAACCAATCGGTTTGGATGCACCGTCTATCAGTGCATTGACTGTAATAATTGATTTAACTCCAACTTTATCTGGTCTGACAATATAGGTTCCATCCGGGCCGGATGTAATAGCGCCATTCGAGATTGACACTTTAAGATTACTGGCCGATATACCGGGAGCAGAAATTGAGACGGGATTGTCGAGTCCCGCATAAAAAACATTCATTTTGGTTGGTGAGACCGTCATTGATGGTTTCGCTACTTCATATTCATGCTTAAATGGATAGTTAACGATGATACCTGCAGGGTTTTTATAGTTAATCTGACCTCTCCATTCAACTTTTCCCTCTTTTCCGGCTATGGTTTTATATAACCCGGCATTTTCCCCAAAAACCACAGGTAATTTCGATCCGCCAACAATAATTTCAGCATCTGCAGTTGTATCAACGGCAGAAAGAAAAACTTTAGCCTCATAAGGACTTCCCTGAAGCACATAATCGCTTTTAGAAACTACCTGAGCCTGAAGCTTATTAAATTTAAATGAAGAGGCATCAATTTGAGCAAAAATATAGTTGATAACATCCGACTCGGCATTACGAACATCACTTTGAATTTTTGACATGAGGGTAATTACCGCAATTAAGGGGTATCCTTCAAATTTACTCTCTTCCCATGAAGGGGTGCTGCCTTCTACCGGTGGAGGCGGAGAGGTATCAAGACTCTTATTAATTGATGCAATTAACTGAGTATTGCTGGTGTCAATCAATACTAACAGTGAATTCCGATAATTTTCAATCACTTTCTTCAGTGCAATTCCATTTTTTTCGTAGATCATTAATTCCGCAGCAAAGTTCAAATTCTCCTGTGCTTTGATATTATTGACATCTCCTTCAGGACCATCCGCTTTTTTAACAATTAACTCCTTAAGATGGTTAATGTATTGATAGAGCGAGTCAGAGCTTGCCTTAACCCTTAAAACAGAGCGATTTAATTCTCCGGCCTTTTGTGGATTTTCCTTTGCGGCTTTATTAAATTCGTCGTAAACACGTTGATTTTTAGCTGTAAAATTCTCAATTGTTTGCATGAAATTGTGATTGACCATGACAAAAGCATCCAATACTGACTTGTCAACATTAAGTGCTAACATGGCAGTCAGTACCAAATACATCAAACTGATCATTTTTTGTCTGGGTGCTTCCGGACAGTATTTTGTTCCCATGTTTGATTTAACCTTTTACATTCATTGCTCCAAGCATATTCCCATAAACATGGTTCAGTGCTTCCAGATTTTTATTGAGTTGTTCGGTCTGCTTGTGGTATTTCTGAGCCTCTGCCAGCGTACTATTGACCAGATCTGTCATTTTTGTATGACCGTCGAAGGCTTCGGCAGCTGAAGCTGAGAGCTTTTTGGCATTTTGCAGATGCAATTCGTAAGATGAATTTAGCGCAGACAAGCTTGTATTGATAAGCGAAAGACCGGTGCTGTAAGTTTTGGTCTGATCGTTTAGCGTATTTAAATCTTTGTTCACCAATTCAGTAAAGCTTTTATAGGATTGTGTCAATTTATCGCTGGTAGAAACGAGCTGATCATTTATTTTTTTAGAGGAATCATTTAGTGTCTGAGCCAGATTTTTAGACGAATTGCCTAGGATCTGAGAGGACTGATCATAAGAGTGAACCAGATCATTTGTTGATTTCTCAATTGAATGAGCCGCTCTTGAATTAACATCTTTGAATGAGGACATCGATTCAGAAGCTGAAGTCAGATTTTTCACATACTCATCTGTAGCCAATGTTGCGCTTGAGATATCCGCAATACCAGTGGCTGTATTGGCAAGATCCTGAAGTCCTTTTTTAACTTTAGCTAACAATTCAGGTGAAATATCGGCCTTTTCAAGAATATCCTCCACTGTGGTAGGTTTGGACGTGTATGCATATTCATCCTCCACTTCCTCAGCTTCGTAGCTTTCCCGTAGTTCAGGATAAACTTTTTTCCAATCGGGTATTTCAACGGATGGTTCAAAAGCTGAGAGAAAAAAGATCAGCACTTCGGTCGACATTCCGATGGTGAGCATAGTTCCGCCACCTGTCCAATGTTGAAGTTTAAACAAAGCGCCCATTAAAACAACAGAAGCGCCCCAACTGTAAGCGTAATTCATGAAGGACTTCCACTTTGACGAATGTGTTAATTCAGATAATGCCATTTTCTGAGTATTTTTTTGTTAAATATCTTTTAATTATTTTTTTCCTTGAAGTTCATCTCCAAAAGTGGAGCGTACGCAACGAAAACCGATATACGATTTTGCAGTGTCCTGATATTCGAACGTTCTGGTGCCTACCTGAATAAAATAGGCAATATCTTTCCAGGAACCGCCTCTTATCACTTTTCGTTTCATTGCCGGTGGATCGTCAGGAAGTGCATTCTGTTCGAAGTTAGGGTTAAGGTCGTGCATGAAATTATATGCCGATTCATCATAAGCGCTAATCGTCCATTCAGAAACATTGCCTGCCATATCATATAATCCATATCCGTTAGGATCGTAAGTTGCAACTTTTACAGTTGTTTTACCTCCGTCATCGCTGTAATTCCCCCTCATTGGTTTGAAATTCGCAAGGAAACAACCGGTTTGCGACCGGGTATAATAACCGCCCCAGGGGTACATTGAATTATTCAGACCTCCTCTTGCTGCAAGTTCCCATTCGGCTTCAGATGGTAAACGATAATCCTGTACCGAATAATCACCTCTGTCGGCCAGAGCTGAATTTTTAAAGTTTGTCCGCCACATACAAAATGCTTTGGCCTGCTTCCAGGTAACGCCAACTACAGGATAATCATCAAACCCCGGATGTGAAAAGTATTTGTTTGTCAAAGGCTCATTAAAAGCATAAGAATAATCACGGATCCAAACCAGTGTGTCGGGATAGACGTTCACACCTTCACTCATCACAAAACTAGAACGACTCTCTACAGGCACAACTTTCCCGGTAAGATCATTCACTTGTCCGCCTTGATAGCTTTGAGTTTTGTAGTTGTAGGCATTCTGCATACGAGCTGCCTGTTGAAGATCAACCCATGAATAGCTGTAATTTAATTTTCGGGGATCTATCTCTTTTCTTCCTAAAATGCGGTCATTTCCGGTATAATACATTGGCTCCAATGCATCCTTATAATCAGCCTTACGCCAGTCCAGCTTCCTTTTCCAATCCAGAATAGGAGGATCAATCGGATTTCCTTTTCTGTCCTGAGTAATCTTAAATTCCTCGAATTGATCTGAAAGCATTTTACGCGCCATTGAATCCCTGACCCAATAAACGAATTGCCTGTATTCATTATTGGTAATTTCAGTGTCGTCCATCCAGAAAGTGGATACATCCACAGTACGTGTGGGAGAAGTAGCATAGGCTACATCCTGATCGCCAGGACCCATATTGAAACTTCGTCCTGGTATTATAGCCATACCTAGAGGGGAAGGCTCAAAGTATTTCCCTCGTTTTTCCACACCTGTTAATTCTCCGTTTCCACCTTTATGACAGCTGGTTAACAAGAGAATAGGTATTATACTACCTAAGAAAAACAATCGCTTCATAATTCGTTTAATATGTTGTATTCAACTATTTTTAGGTCAAAGTTACAAAAATCTTACACTTTTGTACTGATGTGTGCGTTTTTTGTATAATAAAACTGAATATGCCAAAAAAAACTCATGCGAACCAGCATTATATCTTGACATGGCAGAAGTACTCATATCGTAGGAATAGCCAAACTTTATCCCATTCCATAATTCCGCTCCCATGTTGATGATTATTGCATCTCCAGGCCGGTAACCAATACCACCCCACAACCTTTTATCGTATTGAACAGTCATATTAATATCTGCCTGCCAAGTAGTTGCATCAGTTTTTAGAAAGAACGAAGGAAGCGCCTGCAGCCTTTCATCCGCCATCTGAAAAGTATAAATCCCACTTAGGTAATAATGCCTCCTAAGAGAATACTTTCCTGATTCATCGAACGATAATGTTGGCTGGTTCAGATGTCTGGCTGAAATACCCAGCTCATAATCTTTATGTTGATAATATAATCCTATGCCTAAATCAGCCAAAACTCCACTTACTTTCCCTTTTGGAAGAGCAGGATCCGATTGATTAATCAAGTCGCTGCCATCCATCCCTGTCATGTCAAAATTGAGATTTTTATTCATTAATCCCAACGAAATCCCTGATCCCAATCTCCCGTTCCCCAGCTGGGTTCTCCATGAATAGTTCAGGCCTACCGAAACATTTTTCTCAAACCCGATCACATCATTTATTACCGATAACCCAATTCCGTCACTGCTTCCGATCAAATGAAACGATGCGTCTGCATTAAAAACGGTTGTAACAGGGGCTCCCGGAAATCCAACCCACTGGTATCTGTTTAATAATGACATATTTATCAATCCAGTTGAACCTGCAAATCCCGGGTTTACGGACAGCTGATTGAATCTGTTCTGACTAAACTGAGGATCTTGCTGTGCATGTGTTGCAAAACCACAAATAATTATAATCAACAAAATTAGTATCGATTTGTTCAATAGCTGCCTTTTGCGATCAGTGATATTTTTATACCTATCATTCATTAGCACAATGGTAACTGTTGAAGATACTCATTAAATTGCGATTCCTTATTCAAAACAAAGATAGAACATTACTTATTATATTTTGTTAAAATATTTCCACCATTTTTCGGAAATCTCATTTTCACACGCTTTTTGATAATCTCTCTTTGAACAAGGAATCCTGACAGGGAACATCGTACAATCTTCGGACGGGACTTCCATCCACCACCTTTGCGAGATTGGATGCATAAGAAATGAAATCGGATCCTCTAATTCATCAACAGAAATATGATAATGCTCGAAATCAGTAGCCTCGTCAATCGGCTCTTCGTCGACACATTTTGATATTCCATAAATAAAATACCAGCAAATTTGTGCTGCCATCATCGCACCTGCAGTTGTCGGATCGTTCGAAGGTGTGTATCCGAAAATTCCCAGCCAGGCTGGAGTTGTTGAAATGCCTGAATACCAGGCGATCTGACAGGATTCCTCTCCGGTAAGTCCATTAGGGGAAATCCGGTATTGGCCGGGGGCTTCAGCGAATTTCATTGAAGCAAAATCGAAACTCACCAGATCGGACTTGCGCACCAATGGTTCGACCTCTTTAAAATCTGAGCGGATCTCTCCCAGTGTGAGGATCTCACCATTATAACCTTCAGAAACCATATCGTGCTCATGCTGGCTGATAAAATAAGACTGACAGGCTATAACACTTACAGCAGTTTCAACAGGAAGCCGGTTAATATAGGATTCGTCGGCCGGACTTTCCTCATCATTAGAATTGTCAATCCTGTCATCAACAATTACAAGGTTTAATTCATCTTTGTTAAATCCTTCAAGTATTGAAACTGTCAATTCCTGACTTCCGCCAAGGATCAACAAACGGATGCCCAGAGCAGAGAGCTCCTCTGCCACGATCTTAACAGCAGCATAAGTATCGGGGACAGTGTTCCCGCATTTAATATTTCCAAGATCGACAATCCTGAGTCCGGAAGGGAATGAAGTTAAAGAGTATAATTGGCACCTGATCGCGTCAGGTGCTTCCGCAACCTGTGCACATTGTGATCCTCTCGCCTCTGGCAGTCCCAGAATTGCCACATCAGGAAGATGAGCCGGATCCCAGACCTGATTTTTCAGGAAATGCCCTAACTGATTGGAACTTCCTTTAAATTGTTTTACGACTTCTAAAACGGATGCCGATATAATCAGTTCTTTTAACATGCGAAACAGAATTAATTATTCACGCTACTACCAATATGTCACTCTATGCTATTAGGCAGCCAGTCCTTTATTTCGCCCGTCGCTTATTCGTCTTAGGTTTGGCTCCCTCAGTTTCAATAATCAATTTGCAGTCGGCTGCAGTTAATTTCTCGATGTCGGTTCCCTTTTTAATCTTATAATTTCCCTTTTTAAAGGAGATATAAGGTCCCCATCGTCCTTCAAGAAGACGAATTTCAGGTTCTTCCGCAAAAGTTTTCAAGACCGATTTAATGGTATTTTCCCTTTTTTCTTCTATCAGTTCAATTGCCCGTTCAATGGTGACTGTCATCGGTTCATCAACACCCTTTTTCAACGACACGAAATTTCCGTCATGCCTGATATACGGTCCAAACCTGCCAATTCCAACAATCACTTTTTTATCTTCAAATTCTCCAAGGTCACGTGGCAGATCAAAGAGTTTCATCGCCTCTTCCAAAGAGATCGTTTCGATGCTCTGTCCTTTTTGCAGACTTGCAAACTGGGGCTTCTCCTCACTTCCCTCCACCACTTCACCAATTTGAACGAAAGGTCCAAACCTCCCGATTTTTGCGGAAACCGGTTTCCCGGTTACAGGATCAGTACCTAAAATCCGTTCGCCTCTTGCCCGCTCCGAATTATTCAGAGCCTCTTCTATTTTCAGATGAAAGGGACGATAAAAACCGTCAATCATTTCATTCCAAACAAGTTGTCCATCAGCAATTTCATCGAATTGTTTCTCCACCGAGGCGGTAAAATTGAAATCAACGATCGGTTCAAAATGCTTAACCAGAAAATCATTGACCACAAGACCAATATCGGTAGGGAAAAGTTTTGCCTTTTCAGTACCTGTAATCTCTGTCTTTACCTCCTCTTTGATCGTTCCATCCCGTAAAACTATTGTAATAAATATACGTTCAGTACCTTCTCTATCCTCTTTAATGACATATTCGCGTTGTTGAATTGTCGTTATCGTTGGGGCGTAGGTTGAAGGCCGGCCAATGCCCAGTTCTTCGAGCTTGCGAACCAAACTTGCTTCGGTGTAGCGGGCAGCTTTTTGCGAAAACCGTTCAGTGGCCTGTATTACATCAGGTTGCAGCTTTTGATTCACTGAAAGCGGAGGTAAAAGCCCTTTCTCATCTTCTGAAAGATTCTCATCATCAGTCGATTCCATATAAACACTCAGGAATCCGTCGAATCTAAGTACTTCGCCGGCAGCAACAAAGAGGAATGGCGATTTTGAAACTGCAATATTTACAGTTGTTCTTTCTATTTCGGCATCAGCCATTTGTGATGCTAATGCACGCTTCCAGATCAGACTGTACAGGCGTTGCTCCTGCGAGGTGCCCTTCACTTCTTCCTGATCAAAATGTGTCGGACGAATAGCTTCGTGTGCCTCCTGAGCCCCTTTGATCTTCGTTTTATAATGACGGATTTTCACATATTTATCACCAAAAGAGGACTGGATTTTTTTCTTTGCGGCATTAAGAGCTAAATCTGAAAGATTGGTGGAGTCGGTTCTCATATAAGTAATGAATCCCGACTCGTACAATTTTTGAGCCACCGACATAGTCAACCCTACCGGAAAGCCAAGTTTACGACTCGCTTCCTGCTGAAGTGTCGAAGTGGTGAAAGGGGCAGCGGGTGATTTTTTTGCTGGCTTGGTGACAATATCTGCGATAGTAAAATCGGCTCCTTGGCATTTCTCCAGAAAGGCTTTCGCTTCGGCAGCAGTATCAAACCGGTTATTTAATTCTGCTTTAAGTAATGATATCTTGTCATTTTTTTCAGGAACCACAAAAACGGCACTAACCCTGAAAAAAGGAACACTCTGAAAATTAATGATCTCACGCTCACGGTCAACGATAAGTCTTACTGCCACCGACTGAACCCTACCGGCCGACAATGAAGGCTTTATTTTTTTCCAAAGTACCGGAGAGATCTCAAATCCTACCAACCTGTCAAGAATCCGCCGTGCCTGCTGTGCATCGACCAGATCTTTATTTAGGCGTCGGGGAGTTTCAATGGCCATATCAATTGCCTCTTTTGTAATCTCATGAAAAACAATCCTGTTGGTCTTTTCAGGATCAAGGTTCAATACTTCCATTAAATGCCATGCAATAGCCTCACCCTCACGGTCCTCGTCCGAAGCTATCCAAACCTTTTGGGCAGTTTTGGCACATTTTTTTAATTCGCTGACAACCTTTTTCTTATCTTCCGAAATGATATAATTAGGTTGATATTTATTGTTGATATCAACGCCAAAATCCTTTTTATCAAGATCGCGGATGTGTCCAAAACTTGATTTGACGAGAAAATTTTTACCCAGGATCTTCTCAATAGTTTTGGCCTTTGCGGGTGACTCTACGATTACCAGATTCTCTTCCATACGTTTGAACAATAGTATTTATGCTGCTGAAATTTTTTGCAAAGTAAAGAAAATCAAATACTAAGTTCAAACTATTTCTTTCTGCTCAACCCTGCAAGGGTATCGAATAACGACAAAACACAGACATACACACACTGATTGTCAGTATGTTGACCTGCAAAAATAAATTATTAAAGTGATGCTTCTTTTTAAATCAAAATCCCATTTAGGGTTAAAAATCTGAATAATCGGTAGGGTAAAGCAATAGTATGACTGCTTTCGAGACCGTGTGTTTGAACTCTTCAAGCGCAGAAAGTCTTTTCCATTCAGGATTATTTTTGAAAGCATCCCAATGCGCATCGTGTGCTGCCCTGTCGGCAAATGTGGTCAGATACATAAGGTTGGGCATAGTACTGCCGGATATCACTTCCGCATAGAATACCGCGTTGAAATCAAGTGATTTAAATAGTTTAATCTCACCCGCTTCGTTGAACATTTTAACTTTCTGACGGAATAGATGCTCTGTTGGGCCTTCGTAACTTCTTAATTCATAAATCTTTTGTGAAGCGTTCGTTTTATGAGCCGGAATAAAATAAGCTGGCGCCTCAGCGAAAGCCTTTAACAGTATCGATTCTTTTCTAACAAACGGAACATTGTCAAAAGGGGCATTTAACACTTCAGCGCCTTCGGTTTGATAAGCAGCATCCTTTGCCAGTATAGTCTGCAATTTATCCAGCTGGACGAGTGAAGTAAGTGGCAGCCATACGATAATCTGCTGACCTGCAGTAGCTTCTGAGGCAACTGGCTTAAAAACACCTGCAGTTTTAATTCCTGCCCGGTGCAATGCAGGCAAATAGGCCGTTTTCAGGTAACTGTCAATGCGATCTTCCTGCGCTTTTCCATTGATACGATAAACCTGAATCTGATAGTAATCTCGGGAGCCCGCACTGACAAATTGGATGAATACAATCATCAGAAATACTGCAATTGCGAGTTGTTTCACTGTTCTTTTCATTTATCGGATATTTGTAAAAATTATATTTATACACCTATTATATAATGTCAGACCTATGGAATTTCAGTCCTGTTCCCATTTGATTTGACCACAATCATTCTGCCCTGAAAAGAACCCATTCATTGATGGTTGGTTCCTTTGCTTCTACTATTTTCAAGCGGAAGTAGCGGGCAGTAACGGGATTGAAAGAGGCGGTATGGCCCGATCCGTTTGTAGTAACAGCGGTTGCTACGTTCCATTTATTACCCGATTTGTATTGTATTTCTATCTTCTGTCCTTTGTTATTCCATGGATACCAAGGCTCAACTACTGAGAATGCTCCGATAGCAATCTCTTTTCCAAGATCTGCTTCAGCCCATCTTTCTTTATCATTGTCAGATGGTTGCCATTTATTCTTAGGGTCTCCGTCGAAGATATTTTTTGCAGCAGTACCCTCTTTTTCGGAGGAAGCTTTCGCAACTTTTCCGGATGTCGGGAATGGAAGGACTTCCGGCGCGCTATTCAATTCAACGACTACTACTGAAGCTATTTTATCGGGGGCATTGCCAACAAGGTTAATGGTATTTTTTGTTGATGACTTTTCAATCTTAAGCAAATTTTTGGGATCCGAAAGTAAATAAGCTTTTGCAATCGTGTTTTGCAGCGGAATGGATAACTTCCCATTTTGGGGCCATTCAAAGATATGGAGAAACAGTTTATTTCCTTTTTGGGTGCATCTTCCCCATTGCAGATAGCTGAACGGACTGGCAGTTGTACCATAAATGGCCTCTCCGTAAATTTTCATCCATTTCCCGACTTCGGCCAGTCGTTCGATACTTTGCTGTGGCACAAGTCCTTCAGAGGTAGGGCCGACATTCAAAAGATAATTACCTCCTTTGCTGACGATATCAATCAACGTCTGGATGATCACTTGAGGTGATTTCCAGTTGTTGTCTTTAGATTTATAGCCCCATGTGTCGTTCATCGTCATGCAAGTTTCCCAGTTACGGCCAGGGAAACCGGTTGCAGGGACAAATTGCTCAGGCGTTTCCGTGTCACCCTGATAACCGCCACCTAACCGGTTGTTAGTAATCAGGTTTGGGTGTTCCGCCAGAATGGGAAGGAATTTTTCAGCCCTTTCTTTTGTCATATCGGTTGGCGTATCCCACCAAAGAATATCAACCTGTCCGTAATTCGAAAGAATTTCCCGAACCTGAGGAACAGCAACTTTATCGATGTATTCATCCATCGAGCCATCTTGTGCCTTATCCCAATGACCGCCGCTGGCTGCACCGCCGGTATTGTTCCAGTCCTGAGCCTGCGAATAGTAAAATCCAAGCCTTATGCCTTGTTTATGACAGGCGTCGGCAAGAGGTTTTAGTAAATCCTTTCCATAAGGAGTTGCCTCGACAATATTCCATTTTGAAGCTTTCGTTCCGAAAAGGGTGAAGCCATCGTGATGTTTTGAAGTGATTACAAGGTATTTCATCCCTGCATCTTTTGCCATTTTAACCCATGCTTCAGGGTTATATTTCACCGGATTAAATTGTTTGGCATAAGCCTGGTAGGTCGCTTTCGGAATCTTTCCATGGTTCATAATCCATTCACCTATGCCTTCGATGTCTTTACCATTATATACACCGGCCGGAACCGAATAGACACCCCAATGAATGAACAGACCAAATTTGGCCTCTTTCCACCAATCCATCTTATCGGGTTTTGATTGAGCAAAAGTGTTTAACACCATTGCCATCACAAGCGAAAAAATCAGTGTCTTTCTCATTTTAAGTAATTTAAGTAGTTTGTTTTGTGTCAAAGATAAAGAATTATTGCTTAGAAAAATTTGATAATTCACATACAATATTGTTTAATCAAACAATAATCAACAACAAATGAACTCAGAGAGGTCGCATATTTATAGGAAACATCGTGCCGTACACATACGACTCCGGCCGG
>JBAXOA010000082.1:0-19651 GCA_037133495.1 Mariniphaga sp.
CCTTTACAGTAAACGTAATAGCAGTACCGTTAAGTAATTCGGTAATGATAATGGGGCCGCTGCCAGTCTGGGTGAGCGTTCCCGGCAATCCATACATCACGAAGTTGACAGTATAGGAGGTAATCGCTGAGCCACCATTTGATGCAGGTGCAGTAAAAGTGACTGTAGCCTGTTTGTCTCCTGCAGTTGCGATCACGTTGGTTGGAGCTCCGGGAGCGACTGCAACCGGCGTGACAGAATTGGAGGCAGCACTGGCAGGACCGGTGCCTGAAGCTGCAGTTGCTGTGACGGTAAAGGTATAGGCAGTGCCAACAGCTAAACCGGTAATTGTGATGGTGCCACTGCCGGCCTGACTAAGCGTACCGGTGAATCCACCGGGAGAGGAGGTGGCCGTATACGAAGTAATCGCAGAGCCGCCATTGGAGGCTGGTGCAGTGAAGACAACCGTGGCCTGCGCAGTCCCGGCGGTAGCAGTGCCAATCGTCGGTGCTCCCGGCGTTAAACCGGCGGCCACTCCTCCGATGGTGTTGATCCATAGGGTTCCGTTAAAGATTTGCAGTTCGCCCGATGGCCCGCAGTTGGAACACCAGACGATCAGTCCGGTAGCAGGCGAGGCGATGGCGAGTTTCTGTGCATTGGTCATGCGGGGAGGCAAAAACCCTTTGGTCGCCGAACTTACATCGAGGATGGAGCTGTTGTTGGGAGCCGATCCGTCGGAGTTGATCGCTACCCCGATGTTCTGCGAAAAGGCGTTGGTAAACAGAACCAGAACCAAAAAAATTACTGCTAAAATCTTTATCGTTTTCATATTATATTTTCTTAAAACAATGATCCAATGCGCTTATCAAAATGTTAAATAATCAAATAAATCAATCCTTCAGGCAACGAACAGAATGTCCCTCCACTAATTGGTAGTTATTCTTGTTGGCAGTCGCGTAAAGGGTAACCACATCCCGTGTCACATTCACTGTTGAAGACCACCAGCAAGCGGTGTAACCAATAGTACCGAATGTTCCAAAGTAAACGCGTGATCCGCCCGGAATAGCAGTAAAACCTGAGGAGTTGGTTGCTCCGGTATTTGGATCTACCCAATGGCTGCTGCCAGATTCCTTTAATTTACCACCTGCGACAGTTTCCCCTCCCAAATAGGTTGTTAGTGTATACCATTCCGCATCAGTCGGCACATGCCAGCCGATCGGACAAACATTTTTGCCCCCGTTGCTTGCTGTTTTCGTCGCAGCATTGTTATCGACTACATACCAGTTGTAGAGTTTGCCGTAGATAGTGGAATTTGAGGCAGTATTATTGTAATCGCACCAGTCACCTTTAGTAGCTGCAATCCATGCTGCATCTGCTGTTACATTCGGAATAACTGTACCATCGTTGTATTTTGTAGTATTAAGGTTTTTTGTCATCCAGGTTTGGGTGCCAATTGTGACGGTCTCGTAGGTATTGCCGGATCCATCGGTGAGTGGCGTAAAAGGAGTCGCCGAATTGGAGGCAGCACTGGCCGGACCAGTGCCTGAAACGGTGGTCGCTGTAATTGTGAAAGTATAGGCCGTACCATTCGTTAATCCGGTAACGGTTATCGTGCCGCTGCCGGCCTGGCTAAGGGTACCGGTTTTACCCCCCGGTGTTGAGGTGGCGGTGTATGAGGTGATGGTAAATCCACCATTAGAAGTCGGTGAAGTAAATGTTACCGTGGCCTGGGCGTTTCCAGCGGTGGCAGTGCCAATGGTAGGGGCGTCGGGTTTTCCTGCAGCAGCTGCATTCCCGGTCACGTTGGTCCAGGTGGTGCCGTTGTAAACCTGTAACTCGCCCGCAGTGCCACAGTTGGTACAGTACAACATCAATCCGGCAACGGGAGAGGCAATGGCCATTTTCTGTGCATAGGTCATGCGCGGAGGGAGAAAACCCTTGGTGGTCAAACTCACGTCGAGCACTGCGCTTCCGGCTGGAGCCGATCCATCAGCGTTGATGCCAATGCCTATGTTTTGCGAAAAAGTGTTGGTAAACAGGACCAGAACCAAAACAATTGCTACTAAAATCTTTCTCGTTTTCATATTTTATTATCTTAAAACAATGATGTATTAAGCTTATCTAAATGTCTAATAATCAAAGAAGTTAATCCTTCAGGCAGCGTATAGAATAACCATATTGGTTGGTACTACTGTTACTGTTAATAGTGATGATACCGTATTGTAAAGACCAGTACATTCTGGTAGTGTTGCCAGCGGACCACCATTCGCCGATGTTCGGCATGAAGTTGAAGATACCACTGTCGTAACGGCAGCCACCCGGAAGGGCTGTAAATCCAGAGGAATTGGTTGCTCCTGTATTTGGAGTGGTCCAATGGCTGGAACCGGATTCTTTTAATTTACCCCCGGCTACAAGTGAGCCGCCCAAATAGTTGGTAAGTTTAGTCCAGTCTGCATCGCTTGGTACATGCCAACCGATCGGACAAACGTTTTTTCCACCGTTGCTTGTATATCTGGTAGTAATATAGTTGTCCACCACAAACCCATTATAGAGCTTGCCATAGATAGTAGCATTTGCTGCAGTATTGTTGTAATCGCACCAGGCACCATAAGTTACCGCAGCCCAGGAAGCAGAAGCGGTTACATTCGGAATAGCTGTGCCATCGTTGTATTTGGTGGTATTGAGGTTTTTTGCCATCCAGATTTGGGTGCCAATCGTTAAGAACTCATAGGTATTGCCGGATCCATCGGTGAGTGGTGCTACAGGCGTAACCGAATTTGATGTAGCACTCGCCGGACCGGTGCCGGAAACGGTGGTCGCCACAACGGTAAACGTATAGGCAGTCCCATTGGTTAATCCGGGAACAGTAATGGTACCGCTGCCGGCTTGGCTAAGGGTACCGGTTTTACTTCCTGGTGTTGAGGTGGCAGTATAGGAAGTGATGGTAAATCCGCCGTTGGAGGTGGACGCAGTAAAGTCCACCGTGGCCTGTGCGTTTCCGGCTGTAGCGGTGCCGATCGTTGGGGCGTCGGGTTTCCCGGCAGTAGCGGCGTTCCCGATCACGTTGGTCCAGGTGGTGCCGTTGAAAACCTGTAACTCGCCCGCAGTGCCACAGTTGGTACAGTAGACCATCAGTCCGGCTATTGGCCCGGCAATGGCTGCCTTCTGGGCATAAGTCATGCGCGGAGGCAGGAACCCCTTAGTCGTCGAACTTACGTCGAGTATCGCGCTTCCGGCAGGTGCCGCGCCATCGGCATTGATGCCTATGCCAATATTTTGCGAAAAGGCGTTGATGCTGAGCACCACCGCTAAAATTATTACGGCTGAAATCTTCCTCGTTTTCATGATCTTATGCTTAATCTAATTATTGTAAATTCCTTAAAAACAACAAACATGGCAAATGACATGCCAAAATATACCACTGTTTTGAAACAGGGCGGCAGTATCTGCATAATGAGCTATACCTTCGCGCTTTAATAAATTATTAATTTATTTTAATATTTTTAATTTAACAAAATATCAGATCAGAAATGATCAGTCCTTCTAAATAATCGCACAAGTGTGCGATTATTGGCTAATAATCCTGGTCAATGGATGTAAATTTTATCCAGACAATTCACAAAATAATTTGCGTAAGATATTTACTGTAAAATATTCCACAAAGATGGGCCAGAACGAAAGAAAAAATAAAAATTAGATGGACAACTTTGTAGCAAATTTCAAATTTGCTACAAAGTTTTTTTTTTGTTTTTCAGGCAATGGGAAGGGCGTGTTACGCATTTCGTCCCTAATTGATCTTATATTATTGATATTCAGTGTATTAAATTTAGAGGACAAAAAGGAGTGATTTCAGTTTCTTTAACCGCTACCGGCTTGGCGGTAGCCGTGAATTCAATAAATTCAGGATGAAGATTGAGGGGCGTATTATTTCATTCTGAATTATGGGTTGAAAGGTTGAGGAGCTGAAAGGTTGAGGAGTTGCTGAGTTGAAAGGTTGATGAGTTGCTGAGTTGAAAGGTTGATGAGTTGATAGGTTGATGTATTACAATTTTCAAATCTTCACATTAGGCTGTTAGGCTGTAGGCTTTTAGGCTGTTAGGAAAAATCATAATTCATAATTCGTAATTCATAATTAGGCTGTAGGCTTTTAGGCTTTAGGCTTTTAGGAAAAATCATAATTCATAATTCGTAATTCATAATTAGGCTGTAGGCTGTAGGCTGTTAGACTATTAGGCTGTAGGCTTTTAGGCTGTAGGCTTTTAGACTATTAGCACATTGGCATATTAGCACATTGGCACATTAACCCATTAACTACATCTTCTTTTTGAAAAATGAATCGGGGATTCGGGGTAAACCGTACAGGATACTGGGAAAAAAAAGCGGGGAGCTTAACAATCCGATCATTCCAACCGCCGACAATAATTGCAAAGTATTCAGTGTGAAAAAAACGTCGGAACCTGCAGTGAAAGTTATAAATATCGCACTAAGATGACACACAAACAGCAGCAATTGAAATCCCAGAAAAACCGCCAGCCATTTCATCATGAAAATCTGCCCGGAGAGGACAATTATTTTTTCGCGTTGCGTTAAGTACCTGAGAAATATTCCAATTGCCCACAATGTATATCCCAAAGCCAGAAGCGGACGGCTCAGGTAAACCGCTGTATTGGAAAAAACCGCTGACAAAACTGTAAAGTTGAAGTTCGATAAAAAACCCAAATCATTGATGATCTCTTTTGCGATCTCCAGTTTATGTGAGAAAGGAGAGAGCATATAGGGGAGAGCGGCTGCCAGATATACCACCATGGGCAGAAAATGCAAAAGATCTGTCCGTTTCAGTCTCGAATTGTCTGTCAGAATACTGCGGATGTACCAATACAGCAGAGGTCCTATGAGATAGAATGTAAAGGAGATATTTGTAGCAATAAGTGCGACCAGAAGTACTGAATTTGAATACAACAACACATATTGGTTCATGCCATAGAGACTTACCACAAGAAAGAACAGACCCAGATAAAGGGTAGAATGGTATCTTCTGGCGTTGAAGTATAACAAGATAACTGAGAGTATAATTCCTGCAATCGATAAACAGATCAGCATCAATGTCAATTATTAAGTAATTGTCAATTATGACAAATATCAGTATTCAATAAACAGAAGGATACAAAAAGGGAGAAAACTTTGTGGCAAATTTCAAAATTGCTACAAAGTTGTCTGATTAGGGACGAAATTGGTTAATTTTGGTCTGGAAAGTTCCGGGAGAAACTCCTTCAGCTTTTTTAAATGCCCTGAAAAAGGTACTGCGGTTGGAAAATCCTGCCAGGAGACCCACCGCTTCGAGGGTCAATTCACCGGATTTACCTTCGAGCATCAGATTTTTTGCATACTCTACCCGACATTCGTTGCTGTAATCATTAAATGACTGTTTTTTAACTTCCTTGAAAAAATAGGCCAGGTGATGGGCCGGTAGTTGCAGGATATCGGAGAACCGGCCAAGATTCAAATCAGGATCTAGAAAAGGCTTAAAATCCCGCATACATGCTTCTGTTTTTTGTCCAATCAACGAGATATAGTCTGATTCAAAATTATTGTGAAAGGATATTTTTTCATCTCTTTCATGTTCCACTTCAGAAATTACAACAGGTTCGGTTTCAATCACCACTTGGGCAGATAATTCAGAAAATCGGGGAAGACCATATAAAATATCGGGGAAAAAGAATGGCGAAAGCAATAATCCTATCAGACCGACAGCTGAGAAAACCTGCAATGAATTCATTGTAAAAAACACATCCGAAACACTTGTAAAAGCTAAAAAAATTGATAGCAAATGAGTAATAACCAGTAATAATTGAAATCCCAATAAAAATGACAACCATTTTGTCATAAAAGATTGCCTTGCAAAAACCAACTGAGCCGACCTGTGCCTCCAAAACTGAATTAAAATTCCGATTGACCACAAGGTATAGCCTAAAGCGAGGATTGGACGGCTCAGGTAAATGGCAGTATTGGAAAAAATTTCTGACAAAATCGTAAACTTGAAATTCGTCAAAAATCCTACATTGTTAACTATTTCTTTGGCAATTCCCACTTTATATGAAAACGGCGTAAATATATAAGGAAGGGCAGCTGTCAAATAGATCACCACAGGCAGAAGATGCCAGAGATCTGTTCTTGACAGCATTGAATTGTCGGATAAAGTACTACGGATGTACCAGTACAACATCGGTCCGATGAGATAGGATGCAAAGGAGATATTCGTAGCTATCAGAGCGACCAGCACTACCGATTTTGAATACAACAAAACGTATTGATTGATTCCATACAGACTCACAACCAAAAAAAAGAGACCCAGGTAGATGATGGATCTGAATTTTCTGACATTGAAAATCAGCAAAATAAAGGATAGAATAAGCCCCGTTATGGATAAATAGAGTAGCATCCGGATCAATTTTGAATTGCAAATCTAATTAATTACAGACATTTTCCCAATCGGAAGGGGTTTTGGTAAAAAAAAGTCAACTTCAGCTGAATTTTCAAAAAGACATTTCGGTGCTTTGCACCTTTTGGTCTAAGCCGATTATTCTTCTACAAATATCGCGGTGCTCTGCACCTTCATAAAACAAGAAAGCAGCAGAGCTTCGAAATATTTGTAGAAATAACACTATTAAGCACGATTCTTAAGGTGCAAAGCACCGCAACGTAATATTTAACATTCACTAATGAATTGGATTTAATAAATTGATCGAAAATAATACTACATTATTCATTGATAATTACTTGACTTTACCGTGGAACTGCAGATATCCTTCAATCTGCTCTATGGTTGCATCTCTCAAAAGAACGGTTTTATCTCCGCCAAGCAAATACAAAGATGGTATTGCCTTTAGATCATATAATTCCTTTTGCTGGATGACTGTTCCTTTATCGTACCCGTTAATCCAGGAACCGGGTAACTCAGAATAATGATTTTCCCATAAATTCAGCTCTTTATCCGTATATAGGGAGAGGATCCGAATCAACCCTTTCGCCTCAAGCTGAAGGATCAATTTTGATTGGGTCAACTTGCTCCTGATTACTTTACATTCGGCACATTCGGGGTTGTAAAAATAGAGCAGCAGCAACCCGGCGTTGATATGGTAAAGCATTGAATGTGAGCCATTCTTTAGTGTGAAATTGAAATCAGTGGCTTTGTGTCCCGGTTTGTTCCGCTGAGCCATTTCATATTGTTTCTGAAATCGAAATTTCGAAACGCTGTCGATAACCATGGACCCACATGCCAATTCCAGAAACTTCTCATATAAACTATCATTTCGCAGGGGAGAATTTGGATGAAAGAGGTATTTCTCTGCCATTCGATAGAAAAAAAGGCTGGTGTTTTGACTGATTTCAGCCCGATTCATCAATATTTTAATTCCATGGCTGGCTTTTTGCGGCGAAACCTGCGTAACAATGCCTAAGAAATCAGCAAAAATCTGCTCCTGAATTGTGATATCCTTTAATTGGGACGTATCTTTAAAGTCAAAATTATCCCAATAGTGCTCTACCAGAAAGGCCGATTTTTGTTCGGGCGAGTTCAGCATTAGCGGAATTACAGGAGGTTGGTATCCATTGCTTACTTGATTTAATGGGGTGCTTTCCTGATGCTTTCCGGTTGGATGAAGGCAGGATATCACCAGTAAATAAATAAGGATCAGGCTTATAAGGATTTGTTTCCTGACAAAAATATGTTTTTCTATACACATGAGTGTAGGCTTAGCAATTAATTTTATACAAAGATAAAATCAAACACCAGCTAAGTTGCGAAAAAGTATCAAATATTAGGGTATCAACTTCAAACCACTTATTGCAGAGCTGTCATTCGGCCTGATAATCAGCGCCTGATGAAATAATACTTTTGCTTCAGAAGGCTTACTGCTGTTTAATTTCGACCATGCCAGCATAATCACTGAATCGTAGTCCAAAGGATAAAGATTTACAATTTTTTCAAAAAGTTTTGAGGCTGCTGAGTAGTCTTTTCTGTTGTAATTAATCACACCAAGCCAATAATTTGCAATGGTATTTTGCGGATCGATTGTCAATATTTCTATGTATTGTTTTTTCACTTTTTCCCAATCTTCGAGGGCACTGAGCGGTTTTACACAACCGAAACGGGCTTCTATAGCGTAAGGTTTTAATGCAATAGACTTTTCGTAATAATTAATCGATTCAGTATATTGCTTTGCAAGGTAATTCAACCAGCCTAAACGTATGTTGATCACATAATTACTTTCGTCATACCCTGCTTTCAGTTCGTTAATTGCATTCGCATAGTTTTTTGCATTTTCAGCTTCATAACTCTTGCTGAACGCACTTTGCAATGTATTTGCCGACTGCGAAAAAGTGTTGCAGCTAATCAACAGCAGTGCTGCTATTATTATGTTCTTTCTTAAAGTTTCCATATTATTCCTCCTGAAAATGAATTTTGTTTGTAATTAGTATTAGTGATTTCTATTTGTTTTTTCTCATAGGTGTAATTACCGAATATAGTCAGCTTTTTGTCAAGTTGCCAGAATAAGGTTAAGCCAGATCTGAAAGTAGTTGGATCAATTGAATTGTAAACATATAAAGCGCTGTGATCATTGTAATTTTTTAAATTGCCTAAGGTGACATTTCCTTCAGCCCAAAGGTTTTTGGCAATGTGTGCTCCCACCACTTGCGAGAATATTATCCTGCTGTTTGTTGAACTTACCATCCCGTTAAGAGAGCTTTTGAGGTTTATTGAATATTTCCCGGGTAGTGTTACCCCTGCCAGTCCGCCAAACTGCATGTAATTATCTGTCGGGTCGTTTAAAGCAGATGCATTAATACCAAAACTAAACCTGTCTTGCCTTACAGAGAGTGATGCGAAGGCGAGATTTCCGGGATAGGTTACACCAGCGTTTTTTGTATTCATAAAGTGATAAGCCACATCTAAACCAATTTTTGGGGTGGCGGTCCAACTTAAAAGTGCAAAGTATTCGGGTTGTTTCGTTAATCCAGTACCTATTTTTTGCTGGTAATTTGAAACGGACTGGTATAATTTAAGCCGATATCCAAGCTGGGTACTTAATCCCGCCCTGATGTACGTTGGATCGGATCTGGTGTTGCTGTTATTCGCTTTATAATTATATTCGAAATCAATAGCATCCACAGGTTTGAACTTCTCAATAATCAGACTTTTCTTCAAATCAGCGGGAAGTTTATCAGCATAAAAGCGTGCGTAAGCTTCATCCCCCGTATTTATTCCGCAATAATAAAGCATTGTTTGGGTATCCGTATCATATTGATCAAATGCCAAAGCTTTTTCATAGTTTTTTTCTGAAGCAAAGTAATCACCGGTTTTAAAATAGGAATACCCTATCCGTTGACGAAGTCTTTTATAATCAATGTTATGATCGATTGCTTTTTCTCCCAGACTGATTAATTTAGTCCAGTCGCCTTTCAGATAATACTGATAGCTAAGGCTGTCGACTGTTGAAAATTTGAAAAGATCCTGAGCGCTTGCTCCAAAAGACAAAAAAATCAAGATCGTAATTATGAATTTAACCATTTAGCATGTATTTTAATTTTGTTTGATTGATAAGTGAATTCCCTGATACAATTTTTCTCCAGTTTAATGATGCTTTTACTTTCGACGGTATTTTTACCAAATATTGATACTGTTATTTCTGAATTTAACATTAACGTATCAGGATTGAAAATGTTGTCAGAGCCGGAAAGTCTGGTCGAATGCCATACCGAGATACGGTTGAAAAACGGGACGATAAAATCATGCAGCCAACGGCTTGTTTTATTACTTTGAATCACATTAAGAGGCATAGAATCTTTAAGTTCCAAAGTGTTGGATTCGGCCAGAAAGACTTTGTACACTGACAGGTAAAAATAATAAAGTAAAGATTTTTTATTTCCATAGAAAGCAGTAAAATAAAACATCGAGCCATCGTTCACGTAGTAGGCGCTTGATGCTGTTTCCTTGCAGTACAAATATTTATAGTTGTATCCATCGGTAAAGGCTTCCCAATGCTCTTTTTTTTCTATTCCTTTCTCATCCAGGTAACTATATGAAAGGATAGAATTTGGACTGAGGTCAAACGCCTTTATCAGTAAATGGTCCGGGACGATTCCTGAAATTACTGAGCCTTCAACAGGTGTGGAAAATTGTTTCAACTGCTGTTTCGTCTCTTTTTTCTCAAAATAGTATGCAAACGGGTAGTCTATCGTTCGGGATCCTGCCATAGGAGTAGTCTGAACCTGGTAATGGAGGTGTGGTTCGGGTGACCGGCCTGAGTTGCCACAAAGTGCAAGAAGATCACCCTGTTTAACGAAATCACCTTTAACGACTTTAAAGGAGCCTTTTTTCAGATGTGAAAGTTGTGTATATAATCCGGTCAGATGTTTGATGATAATTGTATTTCCCCAGTTATTGCTTGTGTTTACTTTTCCTATTTCATTATCATCAATATTATCAATGATTTCTTCTACGAAACCGTCGGCAGGAGATAGGACCGGCATATTATAGCAATAGTAATTCTCGCAAAGAAGGCCGTCCGAAGTGTAGGTTTTCGATTGGTCATTGACTACAGTAAAATCGAAAGCTTTGCCCCAATCGCCCCTATGGGTATGTTTTCCATCATAACCCTGGCTAACTGTCCACTCACCCCAGAAGGGAAGTTGTAACGGGAAATAGATCAGATTGGATAGCCTTGCCTTGTTATTACGAAAAGTATAGAGATTTATTTCCGGCGAATAATATTGAATCGGAGTTAGAATTAATTTTGTCGGATTTGTTCGGAGCATGAGAAAATAGACAAAAAGAATTACGACAAATGAGAAGGGAAGCGAGAAGACAGGCAAATGGACGAATCCAACCAGCCGACTCATAAAAAGTAAAACGAGTGAAGTGAGTGGAATCAGCAATATGGTCCAGAGATACGAATATTTAGAGGGAATAGTGAAAAACCCGCCAATTGCAAGGGCTACCATAATATAATTGGCACCAATATTATAGTAAGTTATGCTGGCTGCTGCCGATCCTGAAAACTGTGCAAACAGGTAAGCCGATGCAAAACCGATAATTGAAAGTGAAAATGCGATTCTTGAACAAAGCAGCAGCGCGGCAGCAATAAAGAATCCTGCAATTAAATTGTCCTGAAAGAATATCGAGCTCATCGACCGAAGGTAGATATCAATAACATTATGTACCGGCAGAGAGTCTATTGTTTGAAAAAAATTGAGCATACTGTTTCCTCCGATTGAATACATTTCATTCATCCAGTATATATTGTGCTGCGTCAATCCAAGATTTTCAAATTGTGATGAGGGGAGTACGATAAACCAAAAGGTGACGACAAATGGGATACTAAGAAATGGCAAACCATATTTGTAAAGCCACCCTCCAAGGGTAACGGATAGAATGAGCGTCATCAACGAAGCGATAAGCAATAAACTAAAAAATACGTATCCGGGATCAAAAAATGTTCCCATGCCAATACCTGTCAATAAAGCGTTAAAGCTATAAACGCCACTTTTTAACCGAAGCTTTTCGAATCCCATGGCATTTGCAATCAGTACTGCCACCAACACTGCCATTAATCCACTTAATCCGGCAAAAAAATTAAAAAAAGTGACTGCCATAATCACCAATGCCAATAATTTATTATTGAAAAAGAATATGGACGAATAGCTGTTCAGCGTGGCTGGCAGAATAACAGTTCGAAATGTATTAATAATTGGACGAATGGACATTTTAGTACTGATTTATTTTAACGAATTTTTTTTCAGGTGTTCAGGAATTTGTTCGTTCAATTCCAGGTATTCGAGTGTTTCAGCTTTTCGGATGATATGTGTATTGTTTTCATTGTCAATTAATACGATATTTGGCCGGAGTGTAATAAATTGCATCCATTGGGTCATGTTATAAGCCCCTACTTTATGGACCACCAGATGATTCCCTTTTTCGAGCAGTGGCATGGTAATGCTTTCACGAATAACATCAATGTTCATGCAAAGCGGTCCGTAAAGAACCATTTCTTCATTTTGTTTGCCAAATGCCTGAGCCGGACTTATCTTATGTTCGTACCAAAACGCAGTAAATAATGAGTTTACTCCAAAATCGAGGATGGTGGCACGTCGTCCGTCAGACAGTCGTTTGGTTGCCAAAACTGAACCCAGCAAATATCCTGCATCGTCGATGAGTGCACGACCGGTTTCGAGTATTAACAGCGGCAGATCTTCTTGTTTAAAACCATAGCCAAGAATAACGTCGGTAATTGCATCAGCAAACTGATCGATCGACGGAACAGTATCAGAACCAGGTAGATATGCTCCTTTTAATGTATTGGTAGATGGAAATCCACCTCCGATATCTATATATTGTACTATTTTATTGAATTTTTCTTTGATGCTCCAGACGAGTTCGCACAATTTTGTAGCAGCGACGGCATAAGCAGCAGGCGAAAGCATAAACGTTCCGATATGGCAATGAAGACCTGCTAACTCAAGATTTGCAGAATTAATGATTCGGGTAATCGCATTCCATGCCTGACCGTTTTCAAAATTAAAACCAAACCGATCCCATTTAGGGTAAATGCCAGTGTCCATATTTACACGAATAGCAACGCGTGGTTTCAGGTTATTCTCCTCACTTAGCCTGATCAATGAATAGAGTTCATCGTAGTGATCGATATGAATCAGCGAATTATTACGTGCAGCAGCAATGAGTTGCTCATCAGATTTGTCGGGTCCGTTAAAAATAATTTTATTTCCGGGTACGCCATTACCCAGCGCTTTCTCATACTCAAAGCCTGATACTACCTCTGCCCATGACCCTTCCTGATGAAAAATCTGACAAACAGCATTCATATAATTGGTCTTATATGACCATGCAAATTGCACTTTAGGATAACGGGTTTTAAAGATTCGTGCCGCACTTTGATAATTTCGTCTGATCTGTTTTTCCGAAATTACAAATAATGGCGAGCCGTATTGATTAATAAGACTTTTTACCGAAACACTTTCAATGTGAGTAACGGGCTCATACTCCGTTCGGGTGCCAAACTTATTCATAAATCCGGTATTCATTTTCTGAATAACAGGTCTTTCATATCTGATTTTTTCCATGATTCTTTTGATTATCCTTAATTATCTTAGTTCATATTCCGGAACTGGAAAGGCTTATAATCGCTGATCCCGGTACCGTCCTTCTTTTTAGCCTCTAATTCTCCTGTTCCGGAAATCTGTTGAAATTCTCCAATATCAGTAATCAGATCCCATGCATATCGAATAAAAATCTTCCCGACTTCGTAATCAGTAAATGGTGCGACCTTTTGGCCTAATGCCATTTTCACCAATGCTGCCGGCTGATTTTGACCTGCAGCTGCGGTTAGGTAGATCCAGGCCGGGAAGCGGGGATTAACTTCCATAATATATGGTTTTCCATCCGCTGTCTGCATAATCTCCAGCTCGCATCCTCCGCGCCATTTCGTAACTTCAATGAATTTCCGTGCCAGCTCGATATATGAAGCATCATCGAGGGTGATACCGGCCCAGGCTTTGCCTTTATCAGTTATGTATAGTTTTCGCATCGGGATCACGCTGATCGCGTTTCCATCACCATCACCTAAAGCGGCAACATTTATTTCTGTACCATTAATGAATTCCTGAGCAATAATTGGCAAGCCCCACTGAGCCTGTATTTTATAGAATGCCTTTTGAGCCTGTTCGAGGGTATTTGCAATTATGGCATCATAGAACTTGCCTTTTATAACCATAGGATATCCCATCTTTTTTACAGCCCTATTGAGATCTTCAACCTGATAAATAAGCTGATCTTCAGGCACCATCAACCCGTTCTTTTTCCCAAAATCATATAATTTTATTTTGTCTCGCGCTTCAAACTGCTCCAGTTCAGGCAAGAAGGTACGAATGCCCGCTTCGCTGAGCTTGTCTCTTAATTTGATGAAATTAAAAAGCTCCGCATCGAAATTGGGGATAATCAGATCGAGATGCTCAATATTGTGAATATGCATCAGTCTGCCCATCAAACTGTCAGTTCCCGCCGACGGATAAGGAATCTGGTACGTTTTGTCAACAATGTTATGCATGTATAAACCCGGCTCTAACGCTTCGTAGGAAAGGCCGATGATACGTACCTCAAAATCTGTACATTCGCGGATTGCCCGAATTACAGCAACACCGGGTCCCGGACTGTCAATGGCATTCAAAGCAGTTACAGCAATAACAATTATCTTTTTCCCTTTTTTTCCTGTATTTATAAATTGGCGTTTCATTGTCTTAGTCTAAAATTGAGAAATCTTTTAGTTGAGAAAGGTAGTCATCCAGATCTTTTTCAAACTGGCTCTGATCAACATCATATTTTGCACAGATGGCTTCGATAATTTCTTGTTGCTGAAAATCATCTTTTAGAAGCGAGATGATTTCCGTTCCTATTTCATTTGTTGAAAATGAATCTCCGGTAGCCGGATTGAAAATAAACCCTTCTGCACTGGTAGCTATATTTTTTTTTAATTTCATCATTAGGTTGGAGTTTGGTCTTTTTGTCTTACTTAAACTTGCTGGTATTAATGTTATTTGTGAATCAAAGATAGTTTAAGCTGATAACCTGACGAAACGGATTCAATGAAATGCCTTTATTGATAAGTATAAAGCTGAATTTGGGCTGTTAACCGAATAATCAATTAGGAATTATCAATTAAGTCCGTCAGTTGACGGAAGGAATTATCAATGATCAATTAGGAATCAATGTCGTTTGGTTAGTCCCGAAGGGCTGTGCCGTCAGACGGAAGGAATTATGAATGATCATTTATGTCTGTCAGACGGATTAAATCTTCAAATTAACTCATTAGCACATTAACTTATTAGCAGATTAACCCATTCGCACATTTAAAAATTACCTTCTGTTTTTTCTGCTTCCATCATAGAAATGTTTTGTCGATAAAGGCCTGAAAAATCTCTTTATATTGATCGCCGACTGGAATAAAAACATTATGATCGAAAATAATTCGATTGCGTTCGATCACTTTTACCCTGTCGAGATTGACAATAAAGGAGCGATGAACACGCATGAATTTCTCTTTAGGAAGTTGCTCTTCGATTACTTTCAAACGGATAAGCGTTGTTATGGGTTCATCGTTTATCATATGAATCTGGATATATTCATTGGAACTTTCGATATACTTTATCTCTTCCAAAAGAATTCGTATCAGTTTATACTCTGATTTTACAAAAATGCAATCTTTTGTGGTTTGTATGGTCTCGGATTGCTTTTGATTATGTTCAAACCATGTTTTTGCCTTATTGGCTGCTTTCAAAAAGACTGCATAGCTGATGGGTTTAAGAATATAATCTAGCGCATCCACTTTAAAACCATCCATTGCATATTCGCTGTAGGCAGTAGTGAAAATAATCTGAGGTTTTCGGGTCAACGATTTGACAAAATCCATTCCCGAGAGGTCGGGCATATTAATATCTACAAACATCAGATCTATTTCGTTGGTTGCGAGTATTTCCATTGCCTCAAATGCATTTTGGCAGCGTGCTGTCAAATCCAAAAAAGGTGTTTTTTCAATGTAAGAGCCTATTTGTTGCAGTGCAAGGGGCTCATCGTCAATTGCGATGCATTTTATTTGCATAAGATATTTTATTAGGATGAAGGAACTGGTACCGGTTTATCGGGACTCGTTTCGTAAACGGGAATGATTAATTGAACTTCAAATTCATTTTTATTGTCTTGAATATTCAGGACGTAATCATTTCCGAAAAGCAGCTTAAGGCTCTTCTTAATATTGGTTAACCCGATCCCTGAATAGCTTTTGTCGATTTGCTCTTTGTTACCATGAATGCTGTTCTTGATTGTGCAGTACAGCCGCTGATCATTTAGTTCAAGTTTAAATGAAACAAACGATTCGGTTTGATAACTCACCCCATGTTTAAAGGCATTTTCGAGAAAAGAAATAAACAGCATGGGGGGGATCTGAACATCAGGTATATTTGGAGGAATTTCGAGTGAAACCGCCACCTTTTTTGAAAAACGCAGCTGCATCAGGGATATGTAGCTCTCGATAAAATTGATCTCTTTTTTGAGTGTAGTGTGACCATGAACGGTATCGTAAAGCAGGTAGCGCATCATGGTCGATAATTCGATGATCGTGTTCTTGGCATCTTCGGCATTAATGTCGATAAGAGCATGAATATTGTTAAGTGTGTTCATAAAAAAGTGAGGACTTACCTGATGTCTTAAAAAGGCGAGTGCTGTTTTCAGCTGTTCTTTTTCAACCTCCTTACGCCTGCTTTCTTCATTCAGCCATTGAGATACCATTTTAATAGCTGTGCCAGCTCCAACGACAAGCACCGAAATGATCAGCTCGTCTGCCAGGGTCATAAAGATTGATTTATGCTCGGGCGGGGTAGCCGGTCTGTATCCAAGAGGAGCCGGCATTCCTGCCCCTAATTCCATAGGTGGCATCCCTGGACCCAGATCCATTGGAGGCATTCCGGTCGGTTCATTTGGAGGATTAATCAGAATCCCCAGGAATATATGGGCCCCAATCACAGTAAGGATTGCCAGCAAAGCAAATATAAAATAACTCCTGTATTCCTTTTGGAATAAAAATTTCGGAACCAATATTAAAGTATTGATGACAAAGATGATAAAAAATGAAAATATTTGAATCCACTCTCCAATTACCTTACCCCAATTTACTTCGTAGTTGAGGCGGTAATTGAAAAACGGAACCGAAAAAATGGTCATCCAGATCACAATAAAAACCAGCAATTCTATAATTCTAATATTAAGCGTCTTGATTCCGGCATAGTTCATTGAATTTCGGTTTAAACTTAAAATTTTATCTGACGGTTTACTGTTAAATGCTTGTGGTAAATTGTTGGCTTCCGCCATCTTTTAAAACAGATCAAAAATAACTAATTTATAAATTTCATCAGAAATAAGTTTTCAATCCTGATTGAAGTTGAAATTCAGACTGATCCGGCTTTAGCCGAATCAGTCTGAATTTCATAAGTATAATCCTGCTGTGTCTATATCTTTTTGGTGTAAATATCCCAGGCGATCCAGTCAATGATGCTGGTGGCAAAACTTCCCTGGCGCATTGAGGCAAATAATGCGGTGATATCGTTGATCACGGTTCCGGCAAGTTCAGTGAATGTAGAACTTGTGCCATCATCAAAGGTGATTTTTAATTCACGTTTGCTGCTCGATATACATTTGTCGGTGGAATCTGATGTTTTATCGACGATTTCAACTTTTGATTTTAATTGTAAAACTCCTCCTACATATACTTTTGCGTCGTCGAGACTTAAATGGTCCGGGCGGGCTGCTCTTTCGATAACAACATTGCCGATAGTCAAAGAAAAAGCAGTCTCCCGATGCCTTGGTTCCATGCTGTTTCTGATAGCTGTATATTTTTCTTCGTAGAGTGTTTTTGTACCATCGGTGATGGTGTAAGTCGATACCGCCGTGTCTCCGGTAGTGTAAACAAATTTTGTTGCAACTCCATTTGGAAACAAAAATTCAGAAGCGTACTGATACCCAACATTAGCCAGATTCGATGACTGTATCTTCAGGGTACCAGCAGCTACGTCTTTTACCTTGATCGCGGATGCCATTTTGTAGTCCCATCCACTTGTACGATTGAAACGGTATTGGTAATCGGCAAGCGTGACTACATAATTATTAGCCAATAAAGTATCCGACGGAGTGTAATGAAGCAGACTTTTAGAAGCCTTTACCTTCTCTTCCGGTAAACGGACGATCATCTGAGAGTTTTCAGCAGTCTTATTGAAAAAGCGCAAAATTGTAAATGATCCTTTCTTTACCATATTTGCCTTATAATCATATACCCCGGCAATATCTGTCAGCAGAATACTATGAGTAATCGTGTCTAAAGGTGAAATTACCGCACTCTTGGTAGTCAGATCAGTCGGGCCGGCTAATACCTGATAACCTGCGGAAGTAGAAATCGCATTCATTGCGGTCGTCAATTGTTGTACTCCGGTATTGATTGATGATTTTAAAGATGCTGAATTTGCGGAGGCAATCTGGTTGTCTGTTTTATTACAACTCCATGATATAAATCCCAGCACTAAAAATGTTAAATACAAACTTTTCGTTTTCATAATCTAATTTTTTAGTAAATAACTAATGAAATTCCATTTCTAGTTTTCCAAGAATATCGATTTTTCTTAAACGACATAGACCTGTTTTCAAGATGCGAATATATTGGTGGCGGTTGCCCGGAGCAAGTAAAATCAGTGAACCGGTTCGTTATTTCAGTGGAAAGTTGTTCATGGCAGATCAGGATAATTAATATTAAGCCATTTTACAGAAATATTAATCATGTTGTACCAATAATTACCAGGATAATCGGTGGCCAATCGTCCATTCTATAAAGTCAGATTCTGAGAGTTTGATGGCTCGTAAATTGATGCCAAGGAAAGAATTTTTCGAGATGTGGTATTTTACTCCGATTCTTTGATAAATGAAAGGTGTCATATCGGCAGATTTTATTCTATAAAGATAAATTCCAGGCTGTATAACTATAGATAAATTATTGATAACCAATTCATAAGAAGGGAATATGCTCAGGCATAGATGCCTGTCGAACGGAAGATTCACCTCATCCAGAGTTCCTCCGGATACTGTTATCCGGGAATTTTGGGAACCATTATACTCCATCGTAAATCCTAAGCCCACTTTCGATTTATAACTGACCTGCCTGTTAATCGTATTGCTGATTCCGCAAACTGCAAAATTGATTCCCTTGACAGATGTTGACATGTCAGCACCGGTACCGACGTAAATTACATTGCGAGCGCCTCCGTATGCGGATAAAACCCATTCCCATTGATCATGAAATGGTGGTATTACCTGTGATTGATAAGTTGTCGGATTATCATCAAAAGAGTAGGATAAGCAGATCTTCGATGCTTCGGTATTAAGTCCCTTATTAGGCATTTTTAATCTGCCATTTGAAAAATGCGTGAATCCATATCCAACATTAATTGCCATTCGCTTGCTTATTTGATATTTTAAGCTCACTCCGGCATCTATATATACACTTTCATCAGCGCTGATAGCTACATTGTAAGGATTTTCAAGCGGATCCAGATGGTTCCAGTTGAAGGTAAGACCTAGTCCTAATTCATAATTAACGCTCCATCGGTTGACTTTAAAAAACGGGGCGTTAAAAAATCCATATACCGCAATTGGGTTGCCTAATTTTTTTGTGTCAGTGAACGATGCCGAATAGATTCCTGCACCATAGGCCGGATATCCATAGATTTGTTGCCAAATCTGATCACCCATTGTTTGTTTGACTAAACGTGCCGACCATGCATTGTAATGGGCTAAGCCATCAGGATCTGTGTTTTGTGTTCTTACAAAGGTATTGGTCGGGAGTACATTCCCAATATCAAGCCTTATCTCACCTTTCCACTTGTTCTTTGCAATAAGTGAATCCTGACCATTAACTTGCGAAAGTCCAGCGTTTTCGAAAATTATTAGGAGAAAAACTAAATTCAAAGAAATCTGCAGAACCTTTTTCATCAGAAGATAATTTGTTTTTTAATTGCCTGATGGAACACCTGTGTTATCTTCATTCGTGTTTGCGAAGCGCAGATT
>JBAXOA010000083.1:0-19048 GCA_037133495.1 Mariniphaga sp.
GGACAGCCGTAGAGATCGGGTTGTAACGTACTTCCTGTCCGGTTGGAAGCGACTGACCAGCAACTGTCAAGGCAAAGGAACATGAAAACAATAACGATATAACCCTATATTTTAGAAATCTGTTCATGGTAATAATTATACGTGTTGACAATAATTTATCAAAGATGCAATTTAAAATTAATTAATTTAATATGTATAGAAAAAATGCAATAAATTGAAATTACGCGCGTTCAAGAACTTAGAAACCTGTTTCCCCTTTCAATAATCATTAAAGCATTGCAAATCAATCTAGATTGCAGATAAAAGCGACTCAAGCGAACCTGTTTTCATTGTGTGATCATAATCATAATCCAGTAATAAATACCCGGTTGATTCATCAATTAATATGTTGTTCAGAGGCATTCCTCCATGATTTCCCAGTAACTGTAATCCGCTAATAACTCCAATAGAAATATCGCCGTTTTCACAAACAGAAATATTGAATCTTGCGCCATCTTCTATTCTGAGATATTTAAAGAGGAGTGGTTTATGGTCAATGGTTCGAAGCAAACTGATCCCGTTTGTATTTTTTACAATGCTGATATGGCCGAGAATATCAAAGACCTTTTGTTTAATTGCAAATGATGAATTGCCGGGAACAAAATAAGATTGAATCCGGTTACCGGTGAATGCTGTACCAGGCTTCATCAGCAACTTCATTTTAGAGATAAAATTGTCAATACCAGCATTGTACTTATTTTTTATCACCGCATCAGTCAAATCAGAATGATTATGGTAATTGCCGGACGTCATGGCTGACCCTAAAGCCGGAACTAATCCGGGGGTCAGATTTACAGAGCCGGTAAAAAAAAGTCCATCCTCGCTAACATCTCCAAATCCTGTCTTAATATTTCTTTCATCTTCGTTGATCCATTGACATGAAATTTCAGCACCTGACCGATCAAATCTGACAATATAGGCGAGGGATCCATCGAAAGAAGCCTGATCGGATCCGGCGTTTTTCATCCAGATCAGTTCACCATTTTGATTAAATTGAGCAATGAATAAATCCCATTTTTCTGGCTTGCTTTGGATTGTTTTACCATCAAAGACTAATTTACCGTTAAAGGAGCCTGCTATATAAATTTCGTCTTCACTGACTTTTTTAATTGCAAATGCGACTGCTTTTCCATCGCCTTCGAATTTTCTGATCCACTGCAATGAATTTCCTTCCGAAAAACTGGCAATAAAAGGATAATTAGAATTTTTAATTGGAAAATATCCTGTGATTAAGGCCTTGCCTGACTGATCGTCTATAAAATCCTGATTTGCTCCACCGCGTCTGGCTCCCAATTTAAACGCAATATTCCAAATTTTAATAGCCTTATCCATTTGTGTCTCAGGCTCCGACAAATCAATCAGCTGAGGGATCAATCCCGAAAATTCGGGCATAATCACACCGATAGGAGCATTAAGATAGGTTGGATCGGTAATCGTGTATTTCCTTTGTTTCCAATTATAAGCCTCACCATCAAAGGGTTCATCGAAAGAGACTGCAGCAGAAAAGTAGCCCGGGAAACGGACTCCAACAACCTGCAACCGGAGCAATGTTCTGACCAACGATGAAAACAGAACTGTCTTGCTGTTACTATCTCCGGTTCTCTCAGCCAATATAGCTTCGGGGAACCGGCTGAATTTCAACTTATCTTCAGTTCTTATTGCTGAATAAACTATTTTTTGCTGAATAAACTGTTGCAAAAAGAGCGTCGCCTGGATCTTGTTTAACTTCGATAAAAACGGATACAACTGAGCAAACAAATCATCCTTAAAAATTGATGAAACTGGAGCTCCAAAATAAACAGATGGATCGGTTGACGGATACTCATTGTAAAAACGGATACTTTCAGGATTGACCCTCAGTTTAAATTCATATTCTTTATTTTTCCACAGAACAGAAACCCTGTTAATATTCAGCTTGCCATTGAAATTCAGTGATTTATAAAAATACAAATCAATCATCCTGTCGGTATCCGGGAACGGTTTCTGACAAGTGACCAGTAACTGGGTATTCATTTTGCGATCGAGGTAAAACCGCTTCTGTCCGATCATAATAAATTGCTTTTCAAAGATATTATTTTCAGATGGGAACAATACGGTTGTACTATTCTGGTTAAAGGCAAGCCGGACATCAAATCCCGATCGAACCATCAGCGCCCAGGTTAACTGATCAGCACACCAGAGGTTATCGGGGAAAAGCTTATTGGAGGTGGCTTTCACCAATTGAAAATAGCCCCAGTCATTTAAACCAAGCAAATCGCGATAATCCATTAGCTGATCTACCATATGATTGCTGTTCGATCGTGAAAAAGACTGCCAGAAAACAGAAACAGAATCTTCGCTTACTGTGACGGCCGGCGATAATATGATCAGTCTGTCGAAGTTTAAATTAATCTGCTGACCGTAAAACTGGAATACCCTCTTCTCCGAATTCGCATCACCAGATTCCGGTTTTCTTATTCTTGGAATAGATTTTATATGATTTTTCCCGTTATCATTTATGCCAATGACAGAAGAAAATGGCAGATTTACAGGCAAAGAAATTTCAAGTCCTGAATAATTAAAGACAGGTTGTTTACCTATATTCTTCTGTGGCTCGGCTGAAAGCGGTGAATAAATAGAATAATCGTGCCATGTCTCTTTCAGATATTCAGCATAGTCATCGTCTCTTATTCTGGCATAGTTATAAAAATCAACTCTGGATAATAAAATATTTTTTTGATTATTTATTGGATAGCCAATACTGTTACCTTGCCAGATTTTTTGAACTTCATTTTTTTGTTGTCCATAAAGCGTAGAAATATCTGAGCCGGTTATCATTCCCGTTATGCAGCAATTACCGATCAGTCCGACTAAGACTTTCGCAAGATTAATGGATTTATTCATATTTGTAAATTTACGGATAAGGAGCATCCGTAAGGACTTTTTATCGGATTATTTTAACGAGATATTCGTATAATCGACACGCACATCGGCATATTTAGATGCGATGGTATCCAAAATATTAAGTACTTCATCCAATTCGATCGCCTTAAGCAGCTGTATGCGCAGATCGCGGAATTCTGTTAAACCAGGAAAATAACGTGCAAAATGGCGTCTCATTTCAAGGATAGCTCCGCGAGGTTCTTGTTTCCACGATATTGACTGAAAAAGCTGTTCTTTTACATTGGCCACAACTTCAGGCACCAGAGGTGGTAAAAGTAACTCGCCGGTTGCAAAATAATGACGGATATCGCGAAAAATCCAGGGGCGGCCAATTGCTCCACGCCCGATCATGAGCCCGTCAACACCTGATTGTTCATAAAATGACTTTGCCTTCTCGGGGCTGCTGATGTCTCCATTCCCGATAATCGGAATATGCATTCTTGGATTTCTTTTAACTTCTCCAATTAACGTCCAGTCTGCCTCTCCGGTAAACAATTGGCTACGCGTTCTTCCATGTATGGTAAGTGCCTTTATACCAACATCCTGAAGTCTTTCAGCAATATCTACAATTGCCAATTCGGTTGGATCCCATCCGAGTCTGGTTTTCGCTGTAACCGGGAGTTTCACCGCTTTTACGATCGCTTCAGCCATTTTAATCATCTTAGGAATGTCGCGCAAGAGACCTGCACCGGAACCTTTCCCGGCGATTTTTTTCATCGGACAACCGAAGTTAATATCGATATAGTCAGGCTGAGCCTCTTCGGCAACTTTAGCTGCGTGAACCATAGCATCAATATCCGAACCGTAGATCTGAATAGCGATAGGACGATCAAAATCAAAAATAGTCATTTTTCGTTTCGTCGCCTCCATTTCGCGTCGTATTGCTTCTGCCGAGATAAACTCTGTGGACATGACATCCGCTCCGTATTTTTTACATAAATAACGGAAGGATTTATACGTAACATCTTCCATGGGAGCAAGAAACAGCGGAAGTACTCCTAATTCCAGATTGCCAATTTTCACAATAACGGGTTTAAAAACAAGGCGCAAAGTTAAAAAAATGAGTCGAATTCGAAAGGGATGGGGCTAAGTACAATTTTGAAGAGGTTTATTACCTTTGCGAAAAATTTCTTCCAGATGTTTCAACAAACACTTCGCGAATCAAAACCTTCAGCTCAGCTACTGTTCTCTGCATTTGTAATCATAACCTGTGGCATTGCAATTATGGTACTGGGCATTGCGCTTGGCTGGCTTATTTATGGAGTAAACCTAACCGATATGGAGCAAATGCTTCAGGATCTTGAAAATCCGAAGAGTATTTCGATCTTAAAATTTTTCCAAACCATTCAATCAATTGGCGTTTTCATTATTCCTCCTTTTATCATCGCCTGGTTTCTTCATAATCAACCATCGGTTTATCTTAAATATCGCAAGTTTCCGGATCTTAAAAGCATAATATTTGTAGTCGCTATTATTTACTTCGCCAATCCTCTGATCAACTGGCTAAATGAGCTGAATTCGTATTTGAGCCTTCCTGAATGGATGAAATCTGTGGAAGTGTGGATGCAAAATTCCGAAAATCAAGCCTCAAAAATTACGGAAGCATTCCTATCAACGACCTCAATTACAACCGTTTTGACTAATATCGTCATGATAGGAATTCTTCCAGCAATTGGTGAAGAGTTACTTTTCAGAGGGATTATCCAGCAACTCTTTAAAAAATTATACGGCAATGCCCATATCGCGATCTGGGTATCGGCAGCCATATTCAGCGCTTTGCATCTTCAGTTTTTCGGATTTCTGCCACGGCTTGTTTTAGGAGCTATGTTTGGCTATATGCTTGAATGGAGCGGAACTTTATGGTTGCCAATGATCGCCCATTTTGTCAATAATGCCACGGCAGTTATCGCCTTCTATTTGATGAAAAGAGGATTAATCGGAGGTAACATCGATAAAACCGGCACCTGGTCGGATGGAAGTTTTTACCTCGCGATCATCAGTGCGATTTTTCTGTTCGCCTTATTCCGTGCACTTTATCTCAGAACACGAAGTTCCAATGATTTGATGTCAACAGACAAAGATCATGGGTCTGAAAATTGAACTTTGATCTTTTGTATTTGAACCCTCTTTTTTTGCTAAAGTGTAGTTCTTGTCCAGGCTGATTTGCGTCCCAACATCCTGATACCGGCAACAAATCCTTTAAGTTGAAGGACATCCTTCCCTTCGAGCCAAACGTAACAGTCGTAGGTTTTTCCTGATTTCGGATCATAAATCATTCCTGTTATCCACTCCTTATCTGAGGCATTATAGACTAAGCCACTTAATATCTGAAGATTAAGTAATGAGCGACTTCTTAGGCTTACATCAGGATTTTTGGTGTCGTTCTCAGGAGCTCCATTGACATATTTTTCAGGAATGATATACACAATTGTGCCAATGTATTTTCCATCCTTAAGCTCTACCTTTATTTTAGAGGTTTTGATATCATTCCACCAAATTCCGGTTATATCATTCGCATTTTGTGCAAAAACAGTGGTAGAGAAAATGAATACAAAAACGAGCAGACATATTTTTTTCATATTTTTTTAATCTTAGTTAATCTGCGAATATAGTTGAATATTACGAAAACTACTCTTTCCTAAAATGTCTTGGTGGTCGAATGTACATTTGCTTTGAAAAAGGCCGATGCTCTTGTAAGTCATAAACTTTCTTCAATCCTAACTGATCTGATTTCAATACAGCACTCTTTAGTGGCAGTCCCTGAATACTATTTAACGCTACTTTTAGCAAAGTTTCATTCTGATTTCCGAATGGCATCAGATTGGCAATATCCTCCTGAAGAGAAAAATCGGGCGCAAGTCCACTAACAAAATCACTAACGCCTGCTGAATTAGCAATTTTAACTACTATTGGCTGCATAGCCCATTTATCATTAGGATTCACAATGCCATTGGCATCCCAATCCTTGATCGTCCAAGATCCCACATACTTACCGGCTGTATTAATTCCAACAGAAAAAATGGTCACATATGGTTTAAGACCATTAATTAGCAACTCGCTGGCTGATGCAGTATTATCAGAAGTTATCACATAAAGTTTGCTCAGATTAAGGGTGTTAATTGGAGTTTCCGGTGTTGTTGCAGTTTTTAATATCTTATCGGTGAAGTTTTCAGAAAGTGATGCGGCTCCGTCAACACTCACAAGATAAGCTTGTAATCCAGAATTATATTGACTCTTAAGGAAAACCTTGGAGGTTGCAGTTCCATAAATCATGCTGGCGAGATACTTTGCTGTTTGGACTGAACCACCCCCGTTATATCGTAAATCAAGTACTAATTTATCAATAGCCGCCAATTGAAATCTTTTAAATACGTCGTTCAACTGAAGGTCAAAATCGGAATTAAACCCATTATAGACCAGGTAGCCAACTTTGAAATTGCCTACGTTTAAGACAGTATCCAGTTGAATTGGATTCTCCTGCAAGTTAACAGCAGTCATTGTAAATGATTTGCCATTCAATGAAATAACGTTTGCGGCTATGGAAGCCATCGAGAGCTTATACGTCAATTTGGTAAAAAGGAGTGTCTGATAATTAGTAACTGTTAATTGCTGATCATCAACATTCATAAATAGATCGCCGCGCTTTATCCCCGCTTTTTCGGCAGGAGATCCCTTTATAACATAACGGATAAAACCAAAGATGTTGTCGCTGGTACCGATCCGGCTGAGCATGAAATCAAAACCCATCGTTTCAGAAATCCCTTGTATCCAGTTCTCTATAATCTTGGAATCATCGACAATAAACGACCATTTATCTATAGTTTTATATTTATAAAGTAAATCCGTGAATAGCTTATTTGGATCGGTATAATTATTTAAAAAAGCATTCAGAGAATCTTTAACCGTATATTTCGGGGAAGTTAGGTTTGGCACCTGATCAACCCATAGATAATAGTCTTTCAATCCATTATAAATGAATTTATTAACATCGGATGCTTCCTTTATAACAATTGGTACTGGGACAGGGGCAGTCTCTTTTTTGCAGTTAACCAGCAAAAGCGCAATAAGTAAAAAAGAAACAAGGCTGAAAAAATATTTACAGGAATTTTTCATTACTGTCAATTTTATATAAACGTCTGAAAATTGGAAAATAATAATTCCCAATATTACTATGTTTTAACGTTTATTCTATTGGAAGGTTTTGAATTCTTTGTTAAAAAAAACTAATTCACAATTTCGCTTCCCGGAATGACCTCAGTTTCAGAACTCGCCTTTACTGATGATTCAGGTCTGGCAGGAACAACTTTTTCATCGAAAAATCCTCTGTAAAAGATAAGGATAGAAATTATCCCAACTGTGATTGAGGAATCTGCCACGTTAAAAACCGGACGGAAAAAAATAAAATCACCCCCGCCAAGGTAAGGGATCCAGGAAGGGTATGTCCCTGAAATAAGTGGAAAATAAAACATGTCAACGACCCGTCCCTGAAGGAAAGTGGAATACCCCCCTTCGGCAGGGAAAAGGTTTGCAATATGTCCGTAACTTTCGTTAAAAATCAATCCATAAAAAGCACTGTCCAAAATATTGCCAATTGCTCCGGCCATAATCAGCGAAAAACAGACGATAACTCCAAAATTCACCTCTCTTTTCCATAATTTAGAGATATACCAGCCAATGGCTCCAACAGCGATAATGCGAAAAATACTCAGAAAATATTTTCCTATACTATTTCCAAATTCAAGGCCAAAAGCCATCCCGTTATTCTCAACAAAATGAATAATAAACCAATTTTTTGCGATAACAATTTCATCGCCAAGCATCATATTTGTTTTAATCCAGATTTTAAGTGCCTGATCAACAAACAGTATAAGCAAAATAATCAGAATCGTTTTGGTCTTTGAACTCATAAAAAAATAGCTCTGTGAAAAAAATTTGGCAAATAAAACAACCCTTAAGGTTAACGTTGGTTATTCTTAGCTTCGATTGAAAGTGTTGCATGTGGCACTGCCCGAAGTCGCTCTTTGGAAATCAGTACACCCGTTTCACGACAGATGCCGTAAGTTTTATTTTCAATGCGTACCAGCGCTGCCTCCAGGTACTGAATAAATTTCAGCTGTCTTTGTGCTAATTTACCCGCCTCCTCTTTCGACAACGTTGCGGCTCCCTCCTCCAGTACTTTGAATGTTGGAGAAGTATCTTCGGTGTCGTTACCGTCACCATGGGTTATTGCATTCTTATATAAATGATAATCCTGACGGGCTTTCAAAAGCTTATCCTGGATTAATTCTTTGAACTCTAAAAGTTCTTCGTCTGAATATCTCGTTTTCTCACTCATGGCAAAAAGGTTTCTTGTAAAATTAACTAATTTAGATTCAAATTATTCAAAAAAATGAAAATATTTACTAACAGATAAATTATTATCATTATACTGTCTCTCTTTCTACCTGGATATAGGTTTCTATACCTTTTTCGATTTCAACCAGTTTTCCAATACTATCCGGTAGTAGGTCAACCAATATAACTTCTGAAGCCAGTGTCTGAATTCCAATGTATTCACTAAATTTATCCAGTGCCTCATTAAGTTCAGGATGACGAACAATCCGAAGGATAATTTTGTCTGTCACTTCAAAATCACTTTCCTTCCGAAGGTTTTGAATACGGTTAACAAATTCTCTGGCAATCCCTTCGAGCCGTAACTCCGGAGTAACGGTAATATCCAGAGCCACCGTAATTGCACCTTCGCTGGCAACCTGTAATCCCGGAATATCTTCCGACTGGATTTCGACATCCTCGAGAGAAAGCGTCACTTGCTCACCTTCGATGATAGTGTCAAAAGTGCCTTTCTGTTCAAAAGCTGAGATCTCTGTCTGACTCAGATTACCAATGAGCACCGAGACGGCTTTCATTAGTTTGCCATATTTCGGACCAAGCATTTTAAAGTTGGCTTTAATCTTCTTTTTAATTACGCCAGCTGAATCTGTAAGATATTCAACTTCTTTCACATTTACTTCAGTCAGAATAATGCGTTCAACCGCTTCAAACTGTTTACGGAAATTTTCGTTAAGTACCGGAACAATGATTTTTGATAGGGGCTGACGCACTTTCAATTTTTCTTTTCTGCGTAAACCCAGGATCATGGAAGAAACTTTTTGAGCAATATCCATTTGCTCTTCAAGATCCTTATTAATAGCACTTTCGTTATGCTTTGGGAACAATGTCAAATGAACCGAGTTATCAATTTCTCTGCCACTTACGCGGTTTAGGTCGCAATAAAGCTGATCGGAATAGAACGGCGCAATTGGTGCTGCCAGCTTGGCAACTATTTCCAGACAGGTATAAAGTGTCTGATAAGCTGAAATTTTATCCGTATCATATTCGCCTCCCCAGAATCGTTTCCGGCTCAAACGGACATACCAGTTGGAAAGATTCTCAGTAACAAATTCCGAGATAGCTCTTCCCGCCCGGGTGGGTTCATAGCTTTCGTACGCCTCAGTTACATCCTTGATCAGTGTATTCAACAGCGACAAAATCCACCGATCCAGTTCAGGCCGTAACTCATTGGTTATTTGTTCTTCACGACACGTAAAACCATCAATATTTGCATAAAGTGCAAAGAAATTATAGGTATTATAAAGTGTTCCGAAGAACTTACGGCGAACCTCTTCAACGCCTGCGATATCAAATTTCAGGTTATCCCAAGGTTGCGAATTGGTGATCATATACCATCGCAAAGGATCGGATCCATATTTTTCGATGGTTTCAAAAGGATCGATACCGTTGCCGAGCCGTTTCGACATTTTATTCCCATTAACATCGAGCACTAATCCATTGGAAATAATATTTTTAAATGATACTGATCCTTTGACCATTGTAGAAATGGCGTGCAGGGTAAAGAACCATCCACGTGTCTGATCAACCCCCTCGGCTATAAAATCTGCCGGGAATACTTCATTAAATACCTCCTCATTTTCAAAAGGATAGTGAGCCTGAGCGAAAGGCATTGCACCCGAATCGAACCAAACATCGATGAGATCGGCTTCCCTGAACATTTTTACGCCATTCGGCGATACCAGAACGATATCATCAACATAAGGCCGGTGAAAATCAATCTTTTCGTAATTTATTTTAGAGTAATCGCCAACTTTAAAATCCTTGAACGGGTTAGCATCCATCATACCGGCGGCAACCGATTTATTGATTTCACCGATCAGTTCTTCAGCCGATCCGATACAAATCTCTTCGGTACGATCTTCCGTACGCCAGATGGGAAGCGGTGTTCCCCAGTATCTGGAGCGGGAGAGGTTCCAGTCGACAAGATTTTCGAGCCAGTTTCCAAAACGGCCGGTTCCTGTAGACTGTGGTTTCCAATTGATCGTTTTATTCAATTCGATCAGCTGGTCGCGGACTGCTGTAGTTCGTATAAACCACGAATCAAGCGGATAATATAAAACAGGTTTATCCGTTCTCCAGCAATGCGGATAGCTATGGATATATTTTTCAACCTTAAACGCACGATTTTCTCGTTTTAACATTACCGACAAGTCAATGTCGAGTGTTGAATCGTTTTCAGTAAGCTGGTCGTCGTATTCATTTTTCACAAAGCGACCGGCATATTCACTATAAAGCCGGCTATTAATATTTTCCGCAATAAAATCAACAGAAAGATCATTCAAACGAAAAAATCGTCCCTGACGGTCGACCATTGGCTGTTGTTTACCTTCGATATCAATCAGCATGAGGGGAACAATTCCGTTTTGTTTTGCCACGCGATCATCGTCGGCACCAAAGGTCGGTGCAATATGGACGATACCGGTGCCATCCGCAGTGGTTACAAAGTCGCCGGCAATTACACGGAAAGCATCACCCAAAGGCTTCACCCAGGGAATCAATTGTTCGTAGTTCACCCCTACCAGCTCCTGACCAGTAAATTCTGAGAGCAGCTGAAAAGGAATATTCTTACCGTCACCTTTATAGCTTTCGAATGAGATTGCTTCATTTTTTTCAGAAAAATAATTCCGGCATAAATCTTTTGCCAAAATAACAGTAACAGGCTCTGCGGTATATGGATTGAAGGTTCTTACTTTTACGTACCGAATATGGGAACCAACAGCTAACGCGGTATTCGAGGGTAATGTCCAGGGGGTTGTTGTCCAGGCAAGTATAAAAAGATCAGATTCAACATCACCAAAAAGCGATGCCGACTGATCATTTTTTACAACTTTAAACTGTGCAACGCATGTAGTATCTTTTACATCCCGATAGCAGCCCGGCTGATTGAGTTCGTGAGAACTTAATCCGGTTCCGGCAGCAGGTGAGTAGGGTTGGATTGAGTAGCCTTTATAGAGTAAGTCCTTCTTATACAGATCTTTTAATAGCCACCACAATGTTTCGATATAACGACTGTCATAAGTAATATAAGGATCGTCCATATTTACCCAATAGCCCATCTGATGAGTGAGATCTTCCCATTTATCGGTATATTTCATGACCTCTTTGCGGCAGGCTGCGTTATAATCTGCTACAGAAATGGTCTTTCCTATGTTCTCTTTTGTGATGCCCAATAACTTCTCTACTGCCAGTTCAACAGGAAGTCCGTGAGTATCCCAACCGGCTTTTCGTTTAACTAAAAATCCCTGCTGCGTTTTGTAACGGCAGAATATATCTTTGATGGCCCGTGAAACCACATGATGAATACCGGGTAATCCATTAGCTGAAGGAGGACCTTCATAAAATACAAATGATGGCCCTCCGGCACGCGTAACTATCGATTGATGGAACGTGTCGTTCTTTTGCCAGAATTTCAGGATATCCTGATTAATTTTCGCGAGGTCAAACCCCTTGTATTCATTGAATTTGTTACTCATAGCGCTAAAAAGCTCCCTTTTTTAAAAGTGCACAAATATAGGTAATTTTTTGATCGGTAATATGTTGTTTTTCCTCCCTCCGCATGTGCCTTTTAGCTGCAGCAGGATGAGGCGATAAAGAGACCGCATTTAGGGGTCTGGCGAGTTTTTATCGGGAAATGGGTTCTGCGATTTGTAATCACGGATATTGAGCTTGCAATATGCAATTACGCCAGAACCATTCAAAAGCGATTACAAATCAGGGGGCCCTTTTTAAAAGCATTGGGAGGATAGCTGTAAAAATTTGTTTCTGAAAAAATTAAAAGCAGTCGCCATTCTGCAATAATTTAATCATTAATGAATGATTATTCTAATTTAAAATGTAATAATATTTTACAATCAATGTTAATTTTTGCCTATTATGCCTTAATAGTCAGTAAAATAATTGGAAATTCTATTTTCTTCTATAACTTTGTTCCTCTTAAAAGGTTTTGGATGATGGATTTCCATTCCAAATTCTGTCCTTCTTTGAACATTTTTCTCACTTATATTGTTAATATATTTATTATTGTATTTATAAAATTAACTTTTTATCTGTTAATTATAATTAGAAGGGCATTTTCTAAGTTCTGAGCATTCCCTTTTAGCAAGAATGGACTTAGGAATAATTTAAAATTTTAAGAAAACGAACTTACAACAACACAAGCAACTGTGATTAATATATTTAAAAATTCACTTCAGAAATTTTTATCCCTTTGTAAAGTAAGTACAATGGCAGTTTTGCTGTTGTTAGGTAATCCATCCAAAGGGTTTACACGAACGGAAAATACCGTTTCTATCGGAAATGTTAATTTTTCCAATTCTGTTATAGCTATTTCAAATAGCTCACTAAAATCAGCTCTGGCGGCGAATGAAGAAGCAGCGAATTTGTTCTCGGCTCCGCTGCCTGTACCTAATGACCAAACCGTTTGTGAAGGAGCCAGTCCTGTTTTTACCGTCTCAGGTGGCACTACCTATCAGTGGGAGATTAGCACTAACACTGGAAGCAACTGGAGTACAATCGCCGGGCAAACTGGTGCTTCTTTGACGTTAAACGCGGTTACCTTTGGGATGAGCGGATATCAATATCATTGTTTGATCGATGGCGTTGCGGGGAGTACAGCCATATTAACTGTGAACCCATTACCTGTTGCTGCAGGTATCATCAGCGTTACCACTCCGGTTTGTCAGGGCGATGTTGGTAAATCGTATTCTGTGCCTGTGATCGCAAATGCCAGTCAATACCTCTGGACCCTCCCATCAGGCGTAACGATCATTACCGGTGAATTTACAAGATCTATAACTGCCAATTTCTCAACCTCGGCATCCGGTGGAACCATCATTGTGAAAGGCAATAACGCCACATGCGGAAATGGCGTATCCTCGAGTGCAACGGTTACCGTTAATCCCATACCGGGAGCAGCCGGTTCCATCACAGGACCAACCACAGTTTGTCAGGGAGCAGTTTCCAAAACTTATTCCATCAATACCATTCAGACAGCAACAGCCTATGTATGGAGCGTTCCGTCCGGATATACCATTACATCACAATCAACTACGCCAAATCCAACTATCGTAATAAATTTTTCGAATACTGCTGCATCAGGTACGATTTCAGTTCACGGCACCAACGGTTGTGGCAATGGAGTTGCCTCAACCGTTTCTGTCACCGTGGATCCCCTGCCGGATGCTGCAGGATCGATCACCGGCACAGCTACCGTTTGCCAAAACCAATCAGGCGTAATTTACTCATTACCAGCAGTTACCAATGCTACCAGTTACGCCTGGACTCTTCCTGCCGGCGCTACGATAACTGCGGGTGTGAATACAAACTCCATCACCGTATCATTTTCAAATATCGCTGTTTCAGGTAATATTTCTGTCGTGGGCACCAATAGTTGCGGAAGCGGAGCGAGCTCTACCAGCTATTCAATCAATATCAGTCCTTTACCAGCAGCAGCAGGAACTATCGGCGGCACCACATCTGTGTGTCAGGGACAAAATTCCTTATTGTATACCGTGCCGGTGATTACAAATGCCACAAGCTATACCTGGGATTTTTCAGGTACAGGGGCAACCATAACCAATGCAAATACAAACAGCGTCTCTATAAGTTTCGCAAGCAATGCCTCTTCCGGTAATCTTACTGTAGTTGGAACTAATCCATGCGGAAGTGGAACTGTTTCCTCGAATTATCTTATTACTGTCAATCAGTTGCCTGTTGCAGCAGGCGCTATTACAGGATCGTCCACTGTTTGTCAGGGACAAAATGCGATTCCTTTTGGTATAAATGCGATTACCAATGCAACCAGTTATACCTGGTCCTATTCAGGAACAGGCGTAACGATCAACAATTCCACTTCCAACACTGTCAGCATCAATTTTGGGCCAAATGCAACTTCTGGAAATCTGACCGTGATGGGAACAAATGCATGTGGCAATGGCATTATATCAACCAATTATCCTATTACAGTCAATGCAGTTCCAACAACTTCAGGGACCATCTCCGGAACTGCGGCTGTATGTCAGGGACAGAGTGCTGTCGCTTATTCAGTCGGAGCAATTCCGGGCGCTACCAGTTATATCTGGGCTTATTCCGGAACCGGTGCAATCATCAACGGAACTACAAATAACGTCACTATCAATTTCTCACCCAATGCTACTTCCGGCAATTTAACTATTTTGGGTGTCAATTCTTGCGGAAACGGGGCAGTCTCTTCTGATTTTATTATCACGGTTAATCCTATTCCGGTGGCGCCGGGATCGATTACCGGAACAGCAACGGTTTGTCAAGGCTCTAATGCGGTAAACTATTCAGTCGGCACAATACTGAATGCAACAAGTTATACCTGGTCTTACTCTGGTACAGGTGCAACTATCAACAACCCTTCGTCAGCCAATGTTTCAATTAATTTTGCCGCAAATGCTACCTCCGGTAACCTGACTGTGATGGGTACAAATATCTGTGGGAATGGTCCGGTTTCAGCCAGCTATGCAGTTACGATTACACCCCTGCCAGCTGGAGCAGCTGGAATTACGGGTACCTCCGCAGTTTGTCAGGGGCAAAATAGTGTTATCTATTCTATTCCGGCAATAATCAATGTAACAGGTTACAGCTGGACAGTGCCAACCGGTGCCGTTATTGTGTCAGGAAATAATACCAACAGTATCACCGTAGATTTTTCAACCGGTGCCGCAAGCGGAAATATTTCGGTTCAGGGAACTAATTCCTGTGGAGCAGGAACGGTCTCAAATCCCTATTTTGTAACAGTTACCCCAATGCCGGTAGCCAATGCAGGATCCGATGCAACAATATGCAAATCAAATAATTATGTAATTTCGGATGCATCCGCATTAAATTATACTTCAGTTAACTGGACCACAATAAATGGAGATGGACACTTTATTCAGCCAACATGGATTAACAACCTCACCTATGTGCCAGGGCCTAATGACATCTCTAACGGTTTCGTAGATCTTATTCTGACTGTTACAGGAAACGGACCTTGTTCAACTCAAGCCTCGGATCACCTTCACCTGACCATACAGGCGCCTCCTACAGCTGATGCAGGTCCGGATGCCCAGATCTGTCAGGGAACTCCCTACACCGTGACCGGAGCGAACGGGACAAATCAGTTGTCTTATTTATGGACTACTTCAGGAACCGGTACGTTGGTTAATTCAGCAACTCTTAATCCAACCTATACTCCTGCATCAGGTGAAACCGGTTCTGTTACCCTCACCCTCACAGCCAGGTCGATTACCCCATGTACCCCGGATGCCACAGATCAAATGGTGATTACCCTTACTGCTCAACCAACTGCCGAATCAGGTCCCGCAGTATCCATCTGCGGCAAAACACCTTACACTGTTAGTGGCTCAGCAGCTACCAATTATACCACTCTACATTGGACCGACAATGGTACGGGTACATTAATAAATCCTAATTCCCTTACCCCGACCTATACTCCAAGTGACGCCGATTTAGCCACTGGTTCTGTAACCTTAACGCTGACTGTTTCCGGAAATTCACCCTGCACCGATGTAACTGATTCGTTTATCCTGACCATTAATCAAAATCCAACTGTCAATGCCGGCGCTGACGGAACATTGTGCACCGGACCATTTACTATTACAGGAGCGAGTGCTGCTAATCAGGGAGTACTAACCTGGACAACTCATGGGGATGGTCATTTTATTAATGCAAATCTGCTGAGTCCTATCTATATACCTGGCTCCACAGATATTATTAATGGAACTGTAACACTGACACTCACTGCCAGCGCGGCTTCTCCGTGTAATGTAAATGCAACTGACGATGTAATTTATACCGTAATTGATCTTCAATCAAACGCAGGAGGCAACGCTACAATTTGCCAATCAAGTCCTTACACCCTTTCCAGTGCAACCGCTTCCGGATATGCTACAATTAAATGGAGTACCTCCGGGACAGGCTCATTCAATGATGTAAGTATCAAAAATCCAACCTATACGCCAAGTGGTGCTGATATCGCAAACGGAGCTGTTGTTTTGACCCTTACTGCCGATCATCCTCCCTGCACTCCGGTGACCAGTTCGATGGTTCTGACCATTAACTCTAATCCTGTTGCTTACGCCGGAACAGACGCAAGCATCTGTGATGGTACAAGTTATATCATTTACAATGCTTCAGCCTTGCATTACCACGCTGTCGTTTGGTCAACTACAGCGGGAACCGGCAGTCTTGTGAATCCCACATCGTTGTCCCCAACCTACACCCCTTCGGCAGCGGATGTTGCCGCTGGTTCGGTATCGCTTACGATGACTGCGATTGCACAATCGCCTTGTCTGGTAGATGATGTTGATGTGATGACCATATTCTTAACTCCGTTACCAACGGCTTCGGCCGGATCGGATGCTGCAATTTGTGAAGGAGATGTTCACACTATTTCAGGATCATCAGGGACTCATCTTTCATCAATGGCCTGGAGTACTAACGGAGACGGCTCGTTTACCGGCGGGAACACCTTGTACCCAAATTATACACCGGGTACCAATGACAAACTGATCGGTGTCGTGACACTTACCCTGACTACCTATGGAATTCTTCCCTGTTCAGTTAACGCTACTGATCAGATGTTGCTAACGATTAAACGCAATCCAATCATCGTTGCCGGACCAGATGCTACAATTTGTGAAGTGTCTAATTTCGCAATTATCAGCGCTACATCGCTACATGCTTCAACCCTGCACTGGACGACTTCAGGAACCGGAACTTTTTCAGATGCAACTGCATTATTACCTATCTACTACCCAAGCAGTCAGGATATTGCGACCGGAATTGTAACGCTTAAAATCACAGGAACCAGTGCGGCTCCTTGTCTCCACGCTATAGAAGACCAGTTGCTCCTGACTATTATCTCAGGACCTGCTGCAAATGCCGGGTCAGATGCCACCATTTGCGAAAATTCCAATTATCCGATAACTACAGCTACCGCTTCTTCCTACTCATCAATTACCTGGACAACATCCGGAGATGGAAACTTCTCGAATGTTAATATTGTTAATCCGGTTTATACCCACGGCACTGCTGATATAGCAGCGGGTACGGTAAACCTTACTTTGACCTCAAACAGCCAGTATCCCTGCACAGGAACAAAAGCGGATGCCATGGTGCTTACCATTTCACATTTACCGGTGGTCTTTGCCGGAAATAACACCTCGATATGCGAGGGTAGTCAAATCTCTATCAACAGTGCAACAGTACAATATTCTTCCATTTACAGCTGGTCAACGAACGGATCAGGATCATTCTCAAATACCAGTCTTCGTAATCCGATTTATACCCCAAGTGCAGCCGATATCAATCAGGGAAATGTGACGTTAACCCTTTCGTCCAATGCTGTATCTCCTTGCACAGGAACTCAAAGCGATTCCTTTGTGTTAACCATTGTCCGCACCCCTACAGCCAATGCAGGACCTGATGCACCCATCTGCGAAGGAAGTTTTACCATTACAAATGCCACAGCCAATTCCTTTAGTACCCTTAACTGGACTACAAGCGGAACGGGTACCTTCTCAGGAAACGGTACCATTACACCCATCTATTCAGCAAGTATTGCCGATATTACCGCGGGAACAGTAACCCTTACGCTCACTGCAAGTCCGAATTCACCCTGTGGTACCGCGGCAACTGATGCCATGACCCTGACTATCCTTCCATTCCCAACCGCTTATGCGGGGGCACCTCATACAATCTGTGAAGGAACATCTTACCCAATCACTGATGCAACGGCAACTCACTATTCATCAATTATTTGGACCACTTCCGGGACAGGGTCTTTCGCAAACGGGGCTACGCTTACACCGACTTATACTCCAAGCGCCACAGATATTATTTCAGGATCGGTTGTATTAACACTCTCTTCTGCAGGTACGTCGCCCTGCTCTAATTCGGTTCAGGGTCAGCAAACATTGACTATTCAATCTGCTCCCGTTGTTGATGCAGGACCTGTTGGACTCATTTGTCAGGGCGGAACTTTCTCCACAAGTGGGGCTGTGGTATCGAATGAAGCATCAACCCTTTGGACTTCAAGCGGTACAGGAACTTTTTTAAATGCAAGTCAGCTCTCTACTACCTATACGCCAAGTGCTGCTGATATTACCAACGGAGGTGCAACGCTTACTCTTAAAGCGATAAGCAAATCACCATGCAGCGGTTCAGTTTCCGATACCCGCATACTGAGTATTACTCCAATTTCAACGGCATATGCAGGAGTTAATGCAACGATTTGTGCAAATGCAACTTACACCATCAGCGGAGCGACGGCAACACATTATTCTTCGTTAGCCTGGACTACTTCAGGAACAGGAACGTTTACTGCAGGCACAACATTAACGCCAACTTATTTTCCAAGTGCGGCAGACAATATCATTGGCAGCGTAATTTTAACGCTGAAAGCTACACCGGCAGCTCCATGTCCGGCAGATGCAAGCTCTTCAATGGTGCTAACTCTTGATCCTGTTGCTGATGTGTACGCCGGTGCCGACGCACCTGTTTGCGAAAATGGCAGCTATACCATCAATGATGCCACAGCTCACCACAATGCCACCATCGTATGGAGTACAAACGGGACCGGAACTTTCACATCCCAAAATACGCTTACTCCTACTTATTCTCCTAGTTCTGATGATGTTGCTGCCGGGAATGTTATTCTTACCGCCAC
>JBAXOA010000084.1:0-18950 GCA_037133495.1 Mariniphaga sp.
TTGCCCCTTTTAGGGACTAAAATGCCGTTTTAAGCTTAACTAAACGACATTAATTTACTAATGAATAGGATTCAAATAAATTGATCGAATAGTAATGCGACATCAATTTATTCTCATTACTTAAAAGGCTGCAAGATAAAATATTTTCAACAAAATATGCGGTTCCTATTATTGAATAATCAATTTCCTGACGCTATGATTAACATCGTGGAGGTTTGTGTTTTAGTAATCAAAACTACTTCCACCAAGAAACTCTCTTAGCACCGATGTCGGGGGGATTTCTTCTTCCGGGATTGTTTCAAAATAGGAGATAAAGATCAATAGCCGAACTGCTTCGGAATATTCGGGAGTATTTTCCTTTACCTGTTTAAGCAATGGGCTTGCATGTTTTTTGAGTACTGCCAATTCATATATCAGTGCTGAATTAAACATGATATCGGCATTTTCCTGATAGGGAAAGATGTGCTTTTCTTCACCACGCCGTACGCTTGGCCACCGCTGTATTGTTGTGTAAGCATCGTAGCCCCGGTATTTGCTGTCGCGGATAATCCTTCGCACCAAACGGTTATCGGTAGTGGGAATATAAGTGTGTTCATCAATTGAAATTTGCGTTAATGCCGAAACAAAAATGCGATAGGTTTTTTCAGGATCAATCAGTGGAGTGAGTTCAGGATTTAACCCATGGATACCTTCAATAATCAGGATATTGTCCTTCGCCATTTTCATCTTTTTCCCATTAAAGAGGCGTTGGCCCAGATGAAAATCGAATCTGGGAACTGCTACCTCTTCTCCGGCTATGAGCCGCAGCAAAAAATCATTCAAATATGGGATATCAATGGCTTCCAGAGCTTCAAAATCCAGGTTGCCTTCCTCGTCCAGCGGCGTAACATTGCGGTTAACGAAAAAATTGTCTATTGAAACCTCTATGGCATGTAATCCATTGACTGCTAATTGAATGCCAAGTCTGCGACTGAATGTTGTCTTTCCGGAACTGGATGGCCCTGCAATGAGTACGATATTTATTTTATCTCTTCCCTGGCTTATTGCGGTAGCTATTTCAGCAATTTTTTTCTCGTGTAAAGCCTCCGATATTTTGATCAGATCGCTGTGCCGGTTTTCCCTTTTAAAGGCATTCAGTCTGGGAATATCCTCTACGCCAAGAATCTCAGCCCATTTTTTATGTTCTCTGAAAATGCCAAAGAGCTTGTCTTGCTTAATCGCGGGTTCCAGTTCGGAAGGGTTGGCCGGCACCGGAAAACGGAGTAAAAACCCGTCATAATATTTTTCAATTCCAAAATCCTTAACACAGCCTGTCGAAGTCAACATATGGCCGTAGAAGAAATTGACATGATCACCGAGCAAAAAAACCGGAGCATAGAGCCGTCCATAATTGCGGTAGAGTTCCGCCTTACGGTACAAACCATTACTTTCGAGTAATCCAATCGCTATTTCTGTAAGAACCACCTTTCGTTCGATGGGAATGTTTTGACGGATAATTGAACTCATCTCTTCCCTGAGCATCCAAATATCGTCGTCGTTAAAAGCCTTTTCCAGTCCTTCCATCTCGCAATAATATCCTTTCGAAATAGCGTGATCAATCTTAAGTCTGGCCTGAGGCCAAAGATTTCTTGCTGCAGCATAAAGTATAAAAGAGAGCGACCGGAGGTACATTCGCTGGCCATCGCGACATGAATAGTCAATAAACTCGACCCTTCGTGGTTTAACCATCTCATAATCCAAAGGTTTTGCCCTGTTATTCACGTAGGCTCCCAAGATGGGCTGTTTTGTCTCCACCGAAAGCAGTTGAGCGATCTCACCCAATGTTGTTCCAAGTGGAAATTCGCAATCCTTGTCCGAATTCACACATTTAATTTCGATATTTTTTACCATAATTTCTTTGTCATTGATCAAAAAGAAACGACAAGATAAGTTTTTTTTGACTCTTTGACACTTCCTGAGGGCAATATTTAAAGGTTACAAGTTAGAAGTAAAAAAAGTTACGAGTAAAAAAAGTTACAAGTTACCTGTAACCCATTTGTAACCCTGTGTTCCCCTGTGTACCCCTTAAAAAAAGTTACAAGTGAAAAAAGGTTACAAGTTACATGTAACCCATCGTAACCTGTAACCCTTTTGTAACCCTGTGTACCTCTGTGTACCCTTCGTACCCGTAACCGTTCCTAACCTTCTTAACTATCTTCCACCATCAGCTGGGCTCTGACTTCCTTGTAAGTTTTCCAGTCGAATTTTCTTAAAAATCTTTCACCTGCCTGTGCTCCACGTATAAAAAGATCAAGTTTTGCATCATCCTTAATTCCGAAATTAAGCCAGTCGTGATCGCCAATATCAATCTTTTCGATAAGCATCTTGAAGTCGGGATTCTTCAATATAAAATCGTAATCATGAAGATGTCGCAAGGAGTTGAACATGGCCCCAAACAGATTGGTCGGATTGGTGATCTTGTTTGCATTGTCGCGATTATCACCAAGCCTGAGGCCAAAAGTTGGTAATCGCGGTACCGAGTTCCGTTTATGGAAAACATCGATTGGGAAGTTGGACAATATTCCGCCATCAACAAAAACACACTCTTCGGGTGGATTGCCCAAAAAGCTGACGGTATCTTCCCAGTTCTTTTTAGCTGCATCTCCCTGTGGAATACTCCCGATTCGCAGCGGACTGAAAAAATATGGAATCGACATTGAGGCTCTCACGTACAATGCCGGATTTTCATCATTGGGATTCGTCCAGTACAAGCCGGCCATCCGGGGAAATTCGACCTTGGTTTCGGTGGTCAGATCGGCAGAAATAATAGCAAGTCTGGGTTGTAGTCCTTCGGTTGTTTTGGCTATTCCATTTCGGATCATCAGATCGGAAGGAATCCTTACAAAATGATTATTAAGGTCGGCTAATGATTTAATGCCATTGTCATTCAGGAATTTAGACAACCAATTCAGAAAGTCCAATCCCGGATTTAGTCCAAGATCATCAAATATTTCATCAAGAACCTGCCACCCTTTCCAGATTAGTTTTACGCGCCTTGCCTTTTCAACCAGCGCTTTGATAAAATCTCTTGAATCACTGTCGCCATCCACGAAATCGTAGAGATTTTTGTTAACCATCACCTCAATGACTTTTTCTGATTTAGGTTTTGATACATCCCCCAGTCCGGCCAGTAACATGGCGTTTATTGACCCGGCTGAAGTTCCGGCAAGACTAAAGAAGCGAATCCCCATCTGCTCAAGAACATAGGTATATCCTATCAGTGCGACTCCCAAAACGCCTCCGCCTTCCTGTACCAGTTCAACATATTGATTGCCGGAACTGTCTATCAGATCGGAGAATTGTTTTTCATTCACCTTGTCTTTTTTCATTCCCGCAAGTAACTGAATGACTTCAGGATGATTTGTAAAATCTGTAGTTTCCATTTTGGTTAAGGTTTTTCAACAGTTATTTTTCCGGCAATGATATCCATCGATTTCTGAGCCAGTCTTTCGGTAAAACCTGAAACAAAGGCAATTGCAAAATAATCGAATGGTGTGGAAACAGTGAAACTAAAAATTTTAAGACTACCTGCAATTGATGATCGGAGGAGAAGGAAGATAAATATTGAGAAACCGGCTCCAATAAAAATTTTACTCATTGCCATTACTTTGCTGCTGCTAATTTCCCTGATTCTGGATGACTTTGTGAGGTTCCGGGTAAAAAGAATCGCGCTTGTTAACGCGCCCAGCAATCCAAAGAGCAGCACTCCAACGATCATTTCCGATAGATTCAGGCTTTGTTCCAGCTCTTTCCCATATAAAGCAGAATAACTTACAAAATAAAAAACGATAGCCAATAACACCAGAAACAGCATTCCGGATAGCAACCAGAACAGATTATGAGAAAGTCGGTTCATATAATACTGATTATTATAATGTTCGTCTTTCAGTTCTGCAGCGTTAACAAGTATTCCAGGATCGGGTGCCACTGCAATATCATGATTCTTATAAGCTAATAAACTGATGATAGCATCTTTTCGCCATTCATTTAGTTTATCTGATTCTTTACAAATCGATTTAGCCGATGCCAGGCGTTCAGGCGCGTCCATGCCGTACATCTCAAGTCTTTTAGCGGTATGAAAGCATTTCCAGCCTTCATCAATCCGCTTATCCTGAAGGTTTAACTTGGCTTGTTCCAGCATAGCCAGCGATTGTATAGCCCATTGTTTCTGCTCACTTTGGGTTTCAATAATTCGTTTTTGAAGAAGTGGTTCATAGCAAAGAATATCTCCTGCCAGACGTGAATACCTTGGAGTGTGCTCCCAGGTAAGTTGCTTTGTTAGAGCTGATTTCAATTTTTCCCACATAGTATTTGAGGTTTTAGTTGTTATAGTACTTTTAATTCCTTGCAAGGTCTGCTAATATTTGTCCTATCATCGTAGGATTTTTTTCAATTATCGCTTTAACTAAATTGATGACTGAATTGGCGATGTTGATGGCCTTTTGAACATCTTTAAGTTCTGCATAGGTGCTTTTTATTTGATTTGTTATCTCCCCAATGGCGGCAAGTGATCCCTGTACATCATCCAGCACCAGAGAAGCGGACAATGTGTACAGATCATCGGCGTATTTGCGGATAGCAGCCTGCAATTCTTTAACTTCTTGATTTTTAGTTTCTAAGAGATGATCGACGTTCTGATGTCTGTAATCTCCCAATGCCTGAGCCATTGCCAAAAAATAGTCGGCAAGCTCATTTACCTGTTCCGACGTTAACTTTCCCATTTTTTATTTTGCTATTTTGTTAAATTCAGAAATAATGTCCCTGATGTCATTCGCATCCTGAGTGAGCTGCTCTTTTAGTTCATCAGTATTAATCTTATCAAGATTGTCAACTAATTCCTGATGTCCTTCTTCAATTTTCTTAAGCGCTTTTGCATAAATTTTCAGCTCTTTTTGCTTTGCTTCTATTTTGTTAATTCGCTGATAATATTCCTCAACGGCTTTTCTTTTTTCAAATGTTGAAAGCGTACCATCTTTAGTCAGATCAAAATAATAGTCTTTAATAGCTAGCTTTTGCACATTCAGTTTACCCGTTAAATTTGCAGACAAGTTGAAGTCCAGAAATTTGATCAGAACAAGGATGGGCCCATTCGCCGCCTTCAGGTACTCCCGTATTTTATTTTTACGGTATTTATCGTAAAAAGCCCTTAGCAGTATATTTGAAATATTGGAGTAAGCCTCAGCCTGATCCTTATCAATTTGGAGAGAAGTAACGTTAAGTCCTGTTATGGACTTCGACAAAGCGTTGGTTTTGTAATTTGTCAGAGTATTGTTTGACAGATTACCCAGACCATCGAAATAGCCCCTGATAGCATTATAGATTAGTAAAGTTACACTATCTGCCCTTTCTTCTGCCTTACAATTGCAATCCTGTGAACTCAGAATAAATTCATTGATCTTTTTTTCCTGGCAATTTTCAAGACAAGACTGCTCAAAGCTATAGTTGATCACTTCAAATTTTTTAATACTTTCGAGCGATGATGAAGCATAGTTATGAACATGTGTCAGACTGACACAACTACTTAGTCCGAATAACAACAGCAGCAATGAGATAGCGCTATTCGATAATGGCTTCTTCATAATTTTAAATTATAAGATTCACACCGGATTGGGATTATTCCTAATCCGCACGACTTATTATCCCAGGTTGCTATAGTCAATAAAACCGGCAGTGATGGTATTGATTTTTCTCTTCAACGCGGCAACACCCAGCCCCTCACGACTGCCTGAGATATTTGTATTTCCTTCAACTGTTGATATATAACCGTCTGCAACACTTTGCACGATACCAGTATGACCTTTGCCACCGCCATGATCCATAATAAAAATAAATCCAGGCTGAACTAGCAAAGGATTATTTGTTGCATCAAGACTTGTAATTTTTTTAGCTTTTGTATTCTCCCAATGGAACATACATGATCCGGTTCTGAGAAGAGGATCATTGATGTTCAGCGATTTAGCGGCTTCTCTGAAGCACCAGTAAACAAATGATGCGCACCATGGATCTCCGGGAGAACATCCTGCACTAGCCAGATATTCTTCCACTTTGGCGCCTCTGTTTGAACCCGGGGGATCTTCGAGCACTCCTATCTGCGAGTCTGCCACTTCAAGAACTTTTGCAAAGAGTTCATTTGTTATAGGTTGAGGTGTGGGCGGATTTATACTTGTACCAAAAAGGGCGGCCCAGCTTATAGGCCCAAGCTGCCCGTCGACGACAAGAGGAATGCCATGAGCGTCAGAACTCTGTGACTGAAATAGCTTCACGGCACTCTCAGTGTCTGCATTAAATTCGCCGTTAACTTCTAGTGTTTCAAATCCTCTCTCATTAATTCTAAGCTGTATTGCGGTGACAATATCGCTGTTTGCTTCTCCAATTTTTATTACTCTGCCCGGATAATCCATATTTTGTTTTTTTAAGTTATTAGAAATGTGTTGCTCTGTAGGAATTATGTTATCATCTAAAGTTGAAGAAGTTACAACAAAACGTATAGAAAAGCAAATTCTAAGCAATAAATTTTAAATTCCTTACGCAGGCAGGTCCATCATTTGAGCTAATATTCTGCATTCTAAATGAATGATAAGAAGCAATTATAAATCTGAATTAGGTTAAATTTGCAGCAAATCACACCATACACTATGAGAAAGCTCGTATTTGCGACAAATAATGATCATAAACTGAGGGAGCTGAGAGAGATTTTATCGGCTGAATTCGAGTTATTAAGTCTGAGTGACATCAACTGCTCCGATGATATTCCTGAAACGGGCATTACTCTTGAAGATAATGCGGCACAGAAAGCTTTTTATATCTGGGATAAATATGCCATTGATTGCTTTGCCGACGATACCGGACTTGAGATAGAAGCACTCGGAAATGAGCCTGGCGTTTATTCTGCCCGTTATGCTGGCGAAGAGAGAAGTGCAGCATCCAATATGAGGAAGGTTTTGGAGAAAATGAACAATGAATCAAACCGAAAAGCACGCTTCAAGTGTGTGATCTCATTGGTTATCGATGGAATTGAAAAACAATTTGAGGGCATTGTTGAGGGTAAAATACTTTTGAAGGAGCAGGGTGCTGCCGGATTTGGATACGATCCTGTCTTTATGCCGGATGGTTTTAATCAGTCATTTGCTGAAATGCCGGCTGAAGACAAAAACAGAATCAGCCACAGAGGTCGTGCAGTAATGAAATTGGTTAATTATTTGAAAAATATAAAGTGATCGCCTTTTTGAAATTAATATAAGCATCATCCATTAAATTTCGATTCATGTGATGAACCTAAAACTGAGTATGCTATTTTTTTTCATAGCTGGAATCTTCTCTTTAAATGAGATTCTTGCCAATGAATGGCACTCACATCTGTCTTATCATCAGATAAATAAAGTTGTACAAGGAGATCAGAAAATTTTTGCAGCCAATGAAAATGGCCTCTTTTCGTATGCCCTTTCCGACAAAAATTTTGAAATCAGATCGCGGGTAGAGGGGCTCTCGGACACTGGAATTTCTGCAATTAGCTGGACCAACATCAAAAAGGGTTTATTAATCGGGTATTCTAACGGAAACCTTGATATGCTCACCGGGAATGGAATAGTTAGTCTGCCCGATATTAAGCTCAAAACTTCAATTTCGCGGAGATCAATTAATAATATCTATTGCGACGGCGATTTTGCCTGGCTGAGCTGTAGTTTCGGCATTGTAAAAATCAATTTGAAAAAATGGGAAGTTGCCGAAACGTGGATCATCGGCCCGCAGGCTGCGCAAATCGCAGTTAACGAGATCGCTGCTGATGAGCGTTATTTCTGGGCAGCCACCGAATCCGGGGTCTTTAAGGCAGACAGGAGCAATCCCAATCTTCAGGATTATCACAGTTGGATTTTGCAGGATCAGCTTCCGTTTGCACAAAATCAATTTTTGTCAATTGCAGTATTTAATAATTTAATTTACACTTGTGACAATGCCGGTCATATCAGTCTTTTTGATGGAACAGTGTGGCAAACGGTTTTGGCCGGGATCAAAGGGACCCAGAAAATAAAGGCTTTTCCAAATGCAATCGTATTAATTGGTGCCGGTCAAATGGATATTATAAGTGCCGGCAGCTCTCTGAAAATTTCGGCATATGGGAACCTGAATCCATCGGGTTCGTCAATTAGCCCTTCGGATGCATTGATGGATAATTCCGGCGAATTGTGGATTGGCGACCGGACGTTTGGACTGATTCACAAGACAGGTGATGGTTCATTTTTATCCGTTGTCCCATCCAGTCCGGCTAACAATAATTCGCACTGGCTTACAACATCGGGAACTGCCTTGTATGCTGCAACCGGATCAGATAATCCTGAGAATCCTGCAATTCCGGCAGAGATACACCGTTTAATGGAGCAGCACTGGTCGTCTTTTAACAGTTATTCCGATACTAAATTATTGGGGCTGAAAGATATTTTGAGAGTTGCTCCTTCGCCTTCAGGTCCTGATCATTTCTGGGCTTCGACCCGTGAAGGCGGTTTGCTTGAATTCGAAGGACAATCAGCAGTAAAATGCTATAATTCAACAAATTCGCCACTGCAATCGGCAAACGGGGCTTGTAAAACAGCAGGGTTAGCATTCGACAAAACCGGTAATTTATGGATAACCAACTCATCGGTTAAAAACCAGCTTCATGTTATAAAATCCGATGGTACGTGGAAATCTTTTAGTTATCCGGGTATTGATAATCAGTTTGTTTCTGCAGGTGACCTTTTGATTTCAAAAACAGACACAAAATGGATTATCGTAAACAAAACAGACCTTTTTGCTCTTCACACAGGATCTTCTATAGAGAATACTAATGATGACATTTACCGGAAGACTTCAGTCCGGAGTAAATTTTCCAACAGTACGACAACAGTTATCAAAGGATTTAACCAATTAAATAGTATCGCCGAAGACCATGATGGTTACCTTTGGATTGGAACTGAGAACGGCGTTGTACTTTACACCATTCCGGAAGCGCTTTTCGGAGACAAAGAATTTTACGGTGTTCAGCCTTCAGTTGATCTTGGCGACGGAGTCTTTCATCCGCTGCTTGAAAATATCAACGTAACCTCAATTGCAATTGATGGAGGTAACCGAAAATGGTTTGGAACGACAAATTCCGGAGTGTTTCTTTTTTCCGAAGACGGATCTAAGCTGATTCATCATTTCAACACCGAGAATTCGCCGTTATTCTCGAATCGGGTCACCAGTATTGCAGTAATGGGGCAGACCGGAGAGGTATTTTTTGCGACTGAAAATGGCCTGATCTCGTGGATGGGTGATGCTACCGAAGGGAAAAGTACGTTTCAAAAGCTTTATGTCTGGCCTAATCCGGTAAGAGAAACCTATTTGGGTGATATTTACATTGATGGGCTTACCGAACAATCGGAGGTGAAAATAACCGATGTAGCCGGTAATTTGGTGTATAAAACAATTTCAAATGGTGGAAGGGCGACATGGAACGGAAAGAACAGATATGGAGTCCGCGCCGGCACAGGTGTTTACCTTATTTTTTGTTCCAACCGCGACGGAAGTCAGTCGCGTGTAATAAAACTACTCTTCATACATTAAATATGATGCAAAAAACCCGCGGAATAGTACTTTATAGTCTTAAATATGGTGAGACTGGAGTGATTACGACCATTTATACTGAGGCGTTTGGGAGGATGTCGTTTATCATGCAGGGAATCCACGGGAAAAAATCGTCGGTTAAAGGAAATCTTTTAAAGCAACTTTTTCTGCTGGAAATGGAGGTTGATTTTAAGCAAGGAAGGGAATTGCAAAGGGTGAGAGAACTGAAAAATTGTTCCCCTTTTTCTTCCATACCTTATGGAATAGTAAAATCATCGCAGGCTCTGTTTCTTGCTGAATTGCTGTATAAAGTTCTTCGCGAAGAGGAAGCGCGCCCCGACTTGTTTCAATTTCTTTTTCAGTCCATCCAGATTCTGGATTTGATGGAAGATGGAACCAATAACTTTACGCTGATCTTCCTTATTCAGCTGACCCGGTTTTTGGGATTTGCTCCCTCCGGCAATTATTCAGTTTCAAATCAGTTTTTTGATATGATAGGTGGAAATTTCGTTATGGCACCACCTGATCACGCCTGGTTTTTGCAAAAAGATGAAAGTGTACTATTTTATCAGTTAATTGGAATAAATTATCAAAATGCGGCAGAATTCAAACCAGATCAAGGTTTACGTAAGATTATGCTTAAATTGATCATCGACTATTATGGTCTTCACCTGGGAAATAAGCTTAATTTAAAATCACTTCAGATATTATCGGATGTGCTTCATTAACAATATACTATGGATGTATCTATTGATTTTATTGACGAGAAATGTATTGAATTACAAAATCTGAATAGTTCAATTAAAAATTATATTACCTTTACGATCAGTATTTTTTTATTATTTGAATGGTATCATCTAAAATTCCAACGTCGAAGAAAAACGTTTTTACAACAATTCTTGAGATTGCTGATGAAGCGCATGCTATCGATCTGGCAAATCCCATGACTCATCTTGCCTGCCCGGAAAAACTAATTGACCTGGTGAGTAAGAATATGAGACTTGGTAATAATGATTATTCTCCGGCTGAGGGAGTAAGCCAATTAAGGCAACAAATCGTTAATCTGGTTAACAGCAGAAATGGCACATCTTACAATTTTGAAACCGAAATTACTATAAATGCCGGTCCTTCACAAGCGATGACAACAGCCATCAGCACATTTGTGAAAGATGGAGACGAAGTGATTATTTTTGAGCCGGTTCAGGAATCATTTGCGCCGTTTGTGGAATTAAATGGAGGCCGTTCCATTTTTGTTAATTTAAAAATGCCTGATTGCAGGATCGATTGGGAAGAGGTAAAGAAGCTGGTTACATCGAAGACAAAGATGATCATTATTAATAATCCGCAGAATCCTATAGGAAGATTGTTTAGTAAGGATGATGCCGATCAGCTTAAAAGAATGACAAACGGCACTAAACTGGTAATTCTGAGCAACGAAGTCTTCGACAATATAATTTTTGATGGTCATGAATTCAACAGTCTTGCTTCATTTCCCGAGCTGTTGTCCAAGACTTTAATTGTTTCAAGTTTTGGGCCTGCATTTAATATCACGGGTTGGGGGATAGGTTACATTATCGGGCAGGATAAATTAATGAATGAATTCAAGAAGATCCAGCAGATTCAGGGGCTCAGTGTTAATACTCCTGCGCAATTTGCCTTAGCCGAATTTTTAGAGGATGGTCCCAATTTTGAGGCTATCTGCAAGACTTACCATTACAAACGCGACTTATTTATTTCGTTGCTGGCCGGCAGTAATTTTGAATTGATACCAACTCATTCTACATTCTACCAGCTATTGGATTACAGCAAGATATCAGACGAATCGGATCTTGATTTTGCGATTAGAGTTGTGCTCGAATACGGAGTGGCAACAGTGCCATTCTCGGCTTTTCATCATGAAAAGACGAAAGATAAAGTTATTCGGATATGTTTTGCCAAACCGGACGCTCTGCTTGAAGAAACGGCTAAAAAATTGAAAAGTATACCTGTCCGCCTAAACCATTAACTGAAAGCTCCCTCCCAAAATGGTTTTTGGTCACGATCAGGAAAAGATTACTTTTGCACTGAAATATATTTCCGGCCTCATAGTTCAAGGGATAGAATGGAAGTTTCCTAAACTTTAGATTCGCGTTCGAGTCGCGGTGAGGCTACAGTTTAGACCACTTAAGTATTTGATCTTAAGTGGTTTATTTTTTAATGTATCCCTGACTTGTATCCCAAATTGCCTTTTTTTCAAAAAAAAATGTATTCGATTAGTGACTACATTTGGATAAATAAATTGAGTGGCAGGCATTATTTGGTTTGGCTTTTATTTTGGTTTTATTTGAGATTTCCGTTCAATAGGTCATATTCCCATCAGCCAATCTCTTTTCGTTTATCCCGCCCAAACAATTCGTATTTCTCGTTATATTTGGTCTTTATTGTTAATTTATCAAGTTGCGCATATTGGCAAACGGATTAGCAGTGAGGCGCTTGAATATCAATAGTCTGACTATGGTAGGCAGATTGTCGTTGCAGTGTCACGACAATTGAGTTGGAACCATTATATTACGCTTATTCCTTTGAATGACACATTACAGCTCAATTTTTATGCGCAAATGTGCCACATGGAAGGTTGGAGCATCTGTGTTTTGCGAAAGAAAATCGACACCTTTGTCGAACGCCCCAAAAGTATGATTATTGATGGCGAAGATTTTAAACCCGGTCAGCAAATGCTGAAACAAAAACTTTATTTTGCTATCGAACAGAACAATATGCGGTTAAACGTAACACCGATCGTGAAGAAGGAGGCAGCAATGATTGAAACAGAGCGGAATTTCCGATAACAAATGTATTTTTACGAATGGTTAAAGATGAATGATATGATGAATAAAAAGTTTTTTACACTTATTTCAGAAATGATTTTGTTAATGGTGCTGAATACTTCCTTATCGTATGCGAAGTATAGCCCTGAGGTAAGATCCAAAACGGCTTTAATAAAGGTATTCCCCGATTCGCTAGGTTGCATTGTTCAGCCTTTCTACCGTCATCGCCCCGATGGGCAACCGGGAAGGGAAATCACGTTGAATTTTAAGGGTCCGAAGTTTTCCGGAAAAGGATCCATTGAGGTCGCATGCTCCGAAGAAAAGGAAATCATACCATTGAATGAAAATACGGGCATTGATCATTATTCAATTTTACTTCCTGCAGGTGCGGGAGTAAAATCCGGATGCGTGGTAAAGATCACGCTTCGGAGTGTTGGGCACGAGCTATCATGTACTTTTACTGTCCCTGAAAAACGACAATGGTCGGTTTATATATATCCTCATTCACACGTTGATATTGGCTATACGAATACGCAGGCCAATGTTGAAATCATCCATAAAAGGAATTTAATTAACGGCATAGAACTTGCAAAAAAGACTGCCGGCTATCCAAAGGATTCCCGCTATCTGTGGAATCCTGAAGTGTTATGGCCGGTTGAAAGATATTTGAAGACGGCCACATCTGAGGAAAGAGAGAATATAATTGATGCAGTCCGAAAGGGATATCTTCACCTGGATGCAGGGTACATACATACCAATACCAGTTCATCGGCTGATGAGGAGATTTTCGAATACTTTCGTCAGTGCAGTGAACTGGGAAAATTGACCGGTACAAAGATTGAAACGTTGGTTCAGGTAGACGTTCCCGGAATGTCGTGGGGCGTTGTTCCCGTTGCAGCAAAGCTGGGAATTAAGTACTGTTTTGCAATGAACAACGGGTCTGACCGGGTAGGACTCTCTACCGACCTTAGCTTTCAACCATTCTGGTGGCTTGGGCAGGATGGAAAATCAAAAATCTTATTTCTGCAACCAGGAAGTTATACGCCGGGAGCGAATGCAAAGGGGTTCGCTTATTGGCCGCTTATGGCAGGTCAAACGGATCCTTCCAAGTTAATTCAAATTGTGAAGACAGATCATCCACGCGATCATTTCATTGATAAATACCTGGCTGATAAATTACCCGAGTTGGAAAATTCAGATTATTATCCATACGATATTTTCGCAATGTCGTGGGCAATGGCCGACAATACTCCAATTGATGCCGATTTGCCTGAAGCCGTTAAAAGCTGGAATGAAGATTATGCGTTTCCGCATTTGATTATCGCAAGTGCTACCGATATCATGCGCACTTTTGAAGAAAAATACGGAAATCAGTTACCGGTTTTGAAAGGAGATTTTACAGAATATTGGACCGATGGTCTGGGAACGGCTGCAAAACAAACAGGCATGAACAGAAACTCAAAAGAACGCCTTATTCAGACAGAAACGCTTTGGACGATGCTTCATCCCGGTGAGGCTGCACCGCGCTCCGACTTTGATGAAGCCTGGAGAAACGTGATTATGGGAACTGAGCACACCTGGTGTTATATGGATCCATCGAAACAGCCGATCACGAATGACATTCTTAAGGTTAAATTTGATTTTTTCCAGCAGGCTGAAGACCGCAGCAAAGCTTTGCTAACCTCGGCATTGTCAGAGGCTACGGATAGCAGCAGTTCAATTGCAGGAGTATTTAATACGCTTTCGTGGGTGAGAAGTGGCCTGGTTACGGTTTCTGAAGGACAAAGCAAACTGTTTAACAGTGTTTGTGATGAGAAAGGGAAAACTATTTTATCACAGCGGCTTTCAACTGGTGAACTGGTTTTTACTGCAAGTGATATACCCTCACTGGGTTCAAAAAATTATTTTTTAAAGAAGAAAAAAATAAAGACAGCTGGCCAGCTTGCACAGGGCAATACACTTGATAATGGGTTTGTTCGGATTACGATTGATCCCCGGACCGGAGATATTTCAAGTTTAACAAATGAAGCCTATGATTTTGTGGATCACCAGGCGACAAGTGCGCTGAACAGTTTCCGGTACCTGTATGGTGATGATCGTCCGGATAAAGCATCCGGAACACAAAATGTTAAAATTTCAATAAAGGAAAATGGTCCTTTGGTGGCTTCACTTCTGGTAACGTCCGACGCGGAAGGATGCAACAGCCTTTCCCGTGAGATCACCATCACTGCCGGGCAGCCACAGATTGAAATCAAAAACATTGTAGATAAGCAGGCAATTTTAAAAAAGGAAGGGATTCACTTTGGATTTGCATTTAATATCCCGGAACCAATAACCAGGGTTGATATTCCATGGGGAATTATGGAACTTGAAAAAGACCAGCTTTCTGCCGCTAACCGGAATTGGATTGCTTTTCAGCGATGGCTCGATATTTCGAATAATGAACGGGGTATTACCTGGTGCTCTTTGGATGCACCTGTTTTTGAAACGGGTGACATGACTGCCAACATTTTAGGTGCAGCAACCAATTCTCCGAAATGGATTCGAAAAATACAGCCGAGCGCTACTGTTTATTCCTGGGCACTGAACAACCATTGGCATACTAATTTCCCTTTTAGCCAGGAAGGGAAAATTCAATTCCGGTACAGGATTCTTCCGCATAATACGAAATATAACGCTGGATCAGCCAACCGTTTTGGACTTGAACAGACTCACCCGCTCCTTGCAGCACCCGTTAAAAGTGATTTTAAAGAAAAACCACTTTTTAATATCACAGGAAGCCCTGACGTTATTGTATCGATCTTCAAAACAAATAATGATGGGAAAGCTCTCCAGTTGAGGCTCCGTTCTGTTTCTGAGAAAGATGAATTTGTAAAACTAAACTGGCTTGGAAGAAAACCATTAGCTATGTATATCAGCAATTCAGGTGATGAATCAGGCAAAGAGAAAGTTCAGCAGGATGTTCTGGTTCCGGCGATGGGTTTTGTAACACTTGATGTTGTTTGGTGAGTGTAAGTCGGCTTTCCCCTGTAAATATTCAAAGTCAATATTAAAACTATCACAAAATGAAAACATTCAGTTCTATTTCGTCTAAGGTTCGTTTCCTTTTCTTTTCAGTCAGTTCGTTGTTTAGTGGTGCTTTATCTGTTGCAGGCCAATCTAATACAATACCAAAAAGCAGTGATTATTCCTATTTCAAAGGTGGAACCATCAGTGTTATCCCATCTTCTCACCAGGACATTGCATGGATGGACAGTATTGGCAAGTGCATTGAGTTTCGTGATGTGCAGATGATAACGCCTGTTTTGAAAAGACTGAAGGAGAATGCCCAGTTTAAGTTTTCGGTTGAAGACGGGCTGAGCCTAAGGGAATATCTTCACCGCCATCCCGAATCGATTGATGAGATATTGAAATATACCCGTGAAGGACGTCTTGAATGGGGAGCAACTTACAAGCAACCCTACGAATCGATGTATGATGGTGAAGCACTGATTCGTCAAACTTATCTCGGACGCAAATGGCTGAAAAAAACCTTGCCGGGTTGCGACTTTAAAACTTACTGGAACGAGGATGTTCCCGGCCGATCGTTGCAAATGGCACAGATACTATCGAAGGCTGGTATTCCATATATGCAGTTTAGCCGTCATCAGCCCGGAATTTACAAGTGGGTTAGTCCCGATGGCAGCTATATTACCTGCTTTACACCAGGTCAGTATGACGAGGCGGGTATTCCTGTTCGGAAAGCCAATACAAATATCGATTCACTTTCGAAAGCATTCTCAATATTCCTGGCAGACTGGAACACTTATTTCAAAACAAGAAAAATTAATCCCGAGTTTCCGTTTCTCTATTCTCACGATTTTGCTACGCCACCCGATTATGACGCTTTTTTTAAGGATTGGAATTCAAAATCGGTTTTGCTGAAACGACCTGCCATAAAATATTCAACAGCTACAGAATGGATGGACGAAGCTACCAAAGGGAAGCCAAATTTTGATAAAATTTCCGGAGAACGGCCTGATGTCTGGCTTTATATACACGGACCTTCACACCAGAAGGCACTCAAGGCATCAAGGGAGGGTTCGCGTTTACTCGTTGCTGCTGAAAAGTTTGCAACATTTGACGCGCTTCAAAAAGGTTCATTCGACAACTATCCACAGGCATCTTTTACCACTGCCTGGGAAAATGCGATCTATCCTGATCATGGCTGGGGAGGAAAGCACGGAGATTTGACAGACCGGGCTTTCCGGACTTCTTTCGAAAAAGCGCGATCCATCGCTTCCGATGTCCTGAGTAAGTCAATGACCAATATTGCTTCACGGATTCATTTTTCGAAAGCTGCCATTCCTGTGATCGTGTTTAATCCATTGTCGTGGGAACGAACTGATCTTGTAAAATTCACACTTGATGTTGAGGGCAATGAGAAAAATACGTTCAGACTTATCGATGAAAAGGGGACTGAAATGCCTTACCAGTTGGTTGATGAACACCAGGTTGCAGGTAATAAGGACGAAGTGGTTACCTTTTTGTTTGTTGCCGGAAACGTTCCGTCTGTCGGTTATAAAACCTATTACATCGAGAAAGGTAAACCTGCAACTTATTCCAATACATCTGCAATTTCCTCCAACGGATATGAGAACTCCTTTTATAGGGTGGAATTTGCCGATGGCGGTATCAAATCGTTATTTGACAAAGAGTTATCAACGAGTTTGCTGAAAACAGATAAGTTCTTAGGTGCAGAACTGTTTACAATGCAATCGGTTGGCAATGGAGCAGGCGAATTTACCGATGTTCAGCAACCAACGATGGAGGGTTTCGAAAAATTGAGCAGTTATCGTCAGCCATGGGCGCTTGTTTCCAGCGGACCGATCCGTGATGTTTATAAATTCACCAAAGAAATCAATCATGTAACAGTTGAACAACAGGTGATTCTGTATAAAACGATCAAACGGATTGATTTACATATTGAGTTAAAGGGCTTTGATGGAGAGCGTTACCGGGAGTTCAGGCTGGCTTTTCCTGTGAATCAGGCTAAATCGGAAGTTGCCTATGAGGTGCCGATGGGCGTGGTGCGGATCGGGCAGGATGAAATAGCAGGAGCTGCAGGTTTTTCCAAACAATCGCAAATTTATAGTACCCCTTGTGCACAGGTTCATCCGCGCGAGGTGCAGGATTGGTTCTCGGCATCCGATGGGAAAACGGGTATCACAATAAGTTCAGATGTCGCTGTTTTCGACTGGATTGATCCGACGTCAAGTCCTGCAGGATACACGATTCTTCAGCCGGTATTACTTGCCAGTCGTAAAAGTTGCCATTCGGAAGGGAATTATTACCTGCAACCGGGCGACCACAGTTACAATTTTTCGATTTATTCACACGCCGGTGACTGGAAGAATGGTTATAGGCTTGGAACCCAATCGAACCAACCCTTGAAGGCGATAACAGTTAAGCCTGAAATCGATAACGGAGTTATGCCTGAAACAATGAGTTTTATATCAGTTGAGAATAAGAACCTTGTTCTGAGTACCATCAAAAAGTGTGACGACGACAATCAGGTGATCGTGCGATGTTATGAAATGGAAGGGAAAGATTCAGAGGCGAAAATATCTGTATATAAACCGTTTCAGAAAGCGGAGCTGACCAACATAATCGAAGAGGAGGGAAAATCAATTCAGGGAAGCGGCAAAGATTTAGTTCTCAAAGTGGGGCATCAGGCGATCGAGACCATCAAATTGCATATTCAATAAATTTTCATTGTTAAGTATATTTTCCAGTGTTATGGTGTTTGATTACCTTGATGCAACAACTCATCCCAACCGTGGGTTTACTAATGAAATACGACAGTTACAGCAAAACAGGATATGCCGGTTTTACTTTTTTCTTTGAAGTGTCGTTCTGATTCGGGTATTTTGGTTTACCACCGAACAAGAGGCTGACTTTAAAATTTCTTTGTCTTTTTCAAACATGTATTCAACCGAATATTTTAGGGTTTTAACATCTTCAACGACATAAACATTTCCCATTGCTGTTTTATTGTCCAGTGGGAGCGTCTTCACAAATTTATATGGAACCCAAGCACCTTTTTCGGAGAATGATATCTCCAGTACTTTGGTGTAATCAGGAGAACATTTCAACAATACACTAAAAGACTTTGATTCAAAAGTAAGGTACTTTTGTGCTTGTGCTGATTGCGTTAAGCATATGATAGCAAACAAGCAAATCGCGACGGTAATAATTTTTTTCATTTTTTTAAATATTTATGATTTGGAATATGAAAAATTAGAACAGATACGAAGGTAATTCAAAAATCCGACTTTTCAGCAGACAAAAGATGTAATTTAAATTAGATGAAGCGGATTGTTTCATCAGTGGATAATTTGTTTTTAATTGCCTGATGGAACATTATGTTTTAGATATTTAAGAGTTTTACAGTTGATTTACAAATAGCATTCGCGTATTGTGTGTATTAAGAAATTAAGTAATCGGAAAGATTTAATGTCGCATTTTTGATTTTCATTTTATTTGAAA
>JBAXOA010000085.1:0-18531 GCA_037133495.1 Mariniphaga sp.
TATTCCAATCATCATTGCTATTACAGTGGCATTAAGTTTCGAACGAACAAGAAAAAAATAACCAGATTGACAATTAATTCTTTAGAGCCCTACAGTATCACTAACTAACCATCTTGTGGAAAAACAAATCTTCAACAAACCATTTATTTTGAGTATCACGCTGGTTTCAGCTATGGGCGGCCTGCTTTTTGGCTACGACTGGGTAGTAATTGGCGGTGCGAAACCTTTTTATGAACGTTTTTTCGATATTACTGCTTCGCCAAATCTGCAGGGATGGACCATGAGCAGCGCTCTTGTCGGATGCCTCATTGGGGCAATGGCCTCCGGATATCTTACCGATCGCTTTGGCCGGAAACGACCTCTTATCGCTGCTGCTGCTTTATTCACCATCGCTGCTATTGGTACCGGCACGGCAGACCATCTGCTGCCTTTTATCGGTTACCGGCTCATTGGCGGCCTTGGTATTGGACTTGCCTCAGCCATTTCGCCTATGTATATTGCCGAAATCTCACCGGCACATTTGCGAGGCAGGTTGGTTTCTGTAAATCAGCTAACTATCGTGATTGGTATTCTGGCAGCTCAAATCATTAATTACCTGATTGCCGAAAAAATTCCGGAAGGAGCCACTGATAGTATGATTCTGCAATCGTGGAATGGGCAAACCGGTTGGAGGTGGATGTTCTGGGCCGGAACCGTCCCTGCTGTATTCTTTTTTATTTTCTCTTTTTTCATCCCTGAAAGTCCTCGTTTTCAGGCAAAATCCGGCAACTGGAAGGGTGCGGAGGCAACCTTGGTCCGGATAGGTGGCGCTCAGTATGCCATTGAGGCACGGCAAGAAATAGCTGAAACTTTGCAAGGATCAGATTCAAAGATTGACTGGAATCTTCTGGGCTCAAAAAGAGTCCGGCCCGTCTTGATTTTGGGTGTTGTTTTGGCGGTGTTTCAGCAGTGGTGCGGTATCAACGTGATTTTTAATTATGCCGAAGAAGTTTTTACTTCAGCAGGTTATTCTGTTGGCGATATGCTCTTCAATATTGTCATTACCGGTACAGTCAATCTGGTATTCACCATTTTAGCCATACGAATGGTTGACAGCTGGGGCCGCCGGAAACTAATGCTGCTGGGCTCTATCGGCTTGGCTGTCATTTACTTTATGTTAGGAACAAGTTATTTTTTCGAAGTGAAAGGGTTTGCTGTTTTAGCGCTGGTGATGTTCGCGATTGCCACTTACGGTTTAACTCTGGCTCCAATTACATGGGTGATTCTGTCCGAAATATTTCCAAACAGGATCAGAGGAACGGCAATGGCTATTGCAACTACTTCACTTTGGATGGCATGCTTCGTTCTTACTTACACATTCCCTTGGCTGAATAAAATGCTCCATGCAAGCGGAACGTTCTGGTTGTATGGATTGATTTGCTTTTCCGGCTTTCTTTTTATTCTTAAAAAATTACCCGAAACCAAGGGAAAATCACTGGAGGAAATTGAGAAAAAATTAATGCACTAAACCAACTGCCGCATGAGAAAGATTTTCATTATCACGTTACTGTTCATTCAGGTTATTTGTGCGAGTGCAAAACAGTACCTGCTGGTTTCTCCGGATAAAAAACTATCTGCAGACATTTCTGTCAATCAAATTGTTACGTTAAATGTTTTAAAAGAAGGAGCTACTTTATTCACGCTCAACGGTCTCAACCTTGAAACTGCAAATCAAAATCAGCCGTTTTTAAATCATCAGGTAAAAACGACCCGTCGCAAATATGTTGAGGAGGAGATAACTCCTGCGATCCGCGAAAAAAGCAAGATCTACAAAAATTGCTACAACGAATTGATCATCGATTTTAAGTCGGGGCATTCACTTACCTTCCGGTTATTTAACGAAGGGCTGGCTTACAGGATTTCAACTTCAGTCAAGGATAGCCTGACTATCCTGAATGAGAACCTGAATATTCAATTTCAAGATGGCGATTCAGTGCGTTTTCAAGCTTCTAAAACATTTAATTCGTCTTATGAAACGCCGTATGAATTTAAAAAGTTAAACGAACTTGAAGTTGGCAAGCTTTGTAATCTTCCTGTTCTTATTGAAAAACAGAACGGGACTTTTGTGATGTTTACTGAGTCGGATTTGTACAATTTCCCAGGATTATGGGTGAAAGGAACAGGAAAACCGGAACTGGATGCAATCCATCCTCCATTCCCTAAAAAACTGGTTTCCCATGGAAATATCTACGAACACGGTCAGGTGGCAGAACCCAATGATTATATAGCTAAAGTGCAGGGAACAAGAACTTTCCCATGGCGGCTTTTCGGCATCACCAGTCACGAAGATGGTCTGATCTCAAATAATATGGTCTATCTGCTCGCATCACCAAGCCAGATCAAAGATGTTTCATGGATTAAACCGGGAGTAGTAATGTTCGATTGGTGGGGAAAAAACAATATTTACGGTGTCGGCTTTAAGGCCGGAATCAACACCGAAACAGCCAAATATTACATTGATTTCTGTGCTAAATATGGCTTTCGCTATTTCCTTTTCGATGATGGCTGGTGTCCCAAAGAAGATCTGCTCCATGAAATTCCGGGATTGAACATGGCGGAAGTTACTGCCTATGCCAAAACAAAAGGGGTCGAAATTATGCTTTGGGTGATGTGGAGTTCACTTCAAAAACAATGGGATCAAGCCTACACTCAATTTGAAAGATGGGGAATCAAAGGGATCAAGATGGATTTTATGAACAGAGACGATCAGCAGATGGTTGAGTTTTATGAAGCCGTAGCCCGGAAGAGTGCTGAAATGAAAATGGTGGTTGATTTTCACGGAGCCTATAAACCTTGCGGATTAAGCCGAAAATATCCCAATGTGCTTACACGCGAGGCGCTTATCGAATTTGAATACAATGGTGGAAATAACTGGGATAGCCCCGAACATCATAATCTTTTACCTTATATCAGGATGTTTACCGGCCCGATGGATTATATTCCTGCCACCATGCGCAATTCCACCAAAGCCAATTTCCGACCGATTGGCGATTACCCAATGGGGCAGGGAACCAGAGCCCATGCGATGGCACTTTTTGTTATCCTGAGCAGCCCAATGGAAATGCTTCCCGATTCACCTTCGGATTATTACCGCGAAAAAGAGTGTACCGGTTTTCTGGCAAAAATTCCGGTCGAATGGGACGAAACCCTTTTGTTGGATGGTAAGATCAGCAAATTTACCGTCCTGGCCCGACGTGCAGGCGAAGCGTGGTACATCGGTGCAATAACCAATCAGGAGGAGCGAACGCTGGATTTGTCAACCGCTTTTCTGAAGCCTGGCAAGTACCACATTGAAACAATTAGTGACGGATTAAATGCCAATACCAGAGCTGAAGACTATATAAAATCTGATCAGGAGATCACCGCCGGAGACAAATTAACACTCAGGCTGGCCCGGGGTGGTGGTTGGATTGCATTAATCACCCCAGTAAGTAACTAATTATCAATTAATAATGATCTTTATGATTGATATTCAGTATATTATCAAATCGGATTACGGCAATTAGTTATTCCGGTTACTTATTAGGCCAGAAAAAAAATATTATATTCACTAACAGGACTAAAAAAATGAAACAGAATTTCGGATTATTGGGAATTTTACTGCTGACTTTAGTAGTCTTCCCAAAGCAGACAGCCGCGCAAAAAATCGATCTGTCCGGCACATGGTACTATGCGATGGATCCTTCCGACAAAGGAATTTCGGAAGGATGGTTTAAGCAAATGTTAAAGGATAGCCTCAGGCTCCCCGGCTCTTTGACTTCAAACGGGAAAGGTGATGAGATAACGCTCACAACACCCTGGACCGGTCAGATTGTCGATAGTTCCTACTATAAAAACGCTGAATATGCCAAATATCGCAAACCTGGAAATATCAAAATTCCGTTTTGGCTTCAGCCATTAAAATATTACAAGGGTGCTGTCTGGTACCAGAAAGAGGTTACCATTCCGAAGAATTGGAACGGACAGTTTATTGGGTTATTCCTCGAGCGCCTTCATTGGGAGAGTCGCGTTTGGATCGACGACAGGATCGCGGGGATGCAAAATTCGCTTGGTACACCTCATCAGTACGATTTAAGCCAATTACTTACCCCGGGTCGTCATCGGCTTACCGTTTGCATCGACAACAGAACCAAAGAAATTGATCCGGGAGTGAATTCGCACAGTATTTCGGATCATACCCAAACGAACTGGAATGGCATAATCGGTCAGATGTACCTCGAAGCCCGCCCCCCGGTGAACATTGCTAATCTTCAGGTCTATCCTGATATTCAACAGAAGAAAATCACCGTAAAACTTAAAGTTCGTAATCCGACCGGGAAACCGGTTTCTGTGAATATTAACTTGTCGGTAACAGGATCAGGAATTGCCAAAAATGAATCCGGCAGTTTTGATCTGAAAAATGGAGAAAATGAGTTGGAGATGCCCCTGTCGATGGGAGCGGATGTGAAGTTGTGGAATGAATTCCATCCGGACATTTATTCGCTGAACGCAAGTTTAAAAGACAAAACATCCGGCAAAACAGATGTTCGAACCACCTCTTTCGGCATGCGTGAATTTAAAGCGGCAGGCAAACAGCTGCAAATCAATGGTCAGCCAACATTTTTGCGGGGTACCCTTGAATGCGCTATTTTTCCAAAAACAGGCTATCCTGCAACAGATCTCAAAGAATGGTTGCGGATTTTTAATGTTTGCAGGGCTCACGGACTGAATAATATGCGTTTCCACTCGTGGTGCCCGCCGGAAGCTGCCTTCCGGGCTGCCGACCAAACCGGATTTTACCTGCACGTCGAATGTTCGTCATGGGCCAATCAATCTACGACCATTGGCGATGGCAAACCATTTGATAAATACCTTTACGAAGAGAGTCAGCGGATGGTTGAACAATATGGCAATCATCCATCCTTTTGCATGATGGTTTATGGTAACGAACCGGCTGGGAAAAATCAAATCCCTTTTCTGACCGAATTTGTTACTTACTGGAAAGCCAAAGACAACCGACGAATATATACTGCAGGAGCCGGGTGGCCTGCACTTCCGGTCAGCGATTTTCTGAGTTCTCCCGAACCACGACTTCAAGCCTGGGGCGGCGAATTAAAAAGCAATATTAACGGCTCTGCACCCCGCACTGATTACGATTGGTCAGAAATTAACGCTAAATATACACAACCAATTGTAAGTCATGAAATTGGTCAATGGTGCGTTTACCCTAATTTTAAGGAGATCGCTAAATATAATGGAGTGATGCGGGCTCGTAATTTCGAAATTTTTCAGGAAACACTGAAAGAACATGGGATGAAACAATTCGCCGACAGCTTTTTGCTGGCTTCAGGTAAATTGCAGGCCCTTTGTTACAAAGCTGAGATTGAGGCAGCCTTGCGAACACCTCAGTTTGGAGGATTCCAACTCCTCGATCTTCATGATTTTCCCGGTCAGGGAAGTGCGCTGGTTGGCGTTTTGGATGCATTCTGGGGCGAAAAGGGTTATATTTCACCAGCGGGATATAAGCGTTTTTGTAACAGTACCGTGCCACTTGCACGTATGAAAAAATGTATTTTCACAAGCAACGAAACTTTTGAAGCGTCTGTTGAAGTAGCTCATTTTGGAGATGCCCCTATCGTAAACTGCACTCCTGAATGGAAAATATCTGATTCAAAGGGGCTGTTGATTCAGTCGGGCAAATTTTCCAATACAACTATTTCTGTTGGAAATGGATTCCAACTCGGGAAAGTTGCACTTCCGTTATCTGCAGTTACTTCACCAATTAAATTAACCCTTGACGTGAAGGTGAATAGCTTTAGCAACAGCTGGGATTTCTGGGTCTATCCTGCAAAGAATGAATCTATAAACGGGGAAGAAAATATCCGGATAGTGAACAAAATAGATGCCGCGACTGCTCAATTTCTCCAAAATGGTGGTTCCGTTTTGCTTAGTCTTAAAAAAGGAACACTCAGTAAAGAGATGGGCGGTGATGTTAAGATTGGTTTCTCGAGTATCTTCTGGAATACCGCCTGGACGAGAGGTCAGGCTCCGAATACGCTGGGAATTTTGTGCAGTCCAAAACATCCTGCTCTGGCCTGGTTTCCCACTGAATTTCATAGTAACTGGCAGTGGTGGGATGCGATGAGCCATTCGGGTGCCATTAAATTAAATACGCTGCCATCCGGGATTAAACCGATCGTTAGGGTTATCGATGACTGGTTTACCAATCGCCCGCTGGCATTAATTATTGAAGCCAAAGTTGGCAAAGGGAAGATCATTGTGTCAGGAATTGATTTGCTGACCGATGCAGTTTCCCGTCCGGAGGCTCAGCAATTACTTTACAGCCTGAAAAGATATATGGCCGGTACGGCATTTAATCCGACCGTTGAAATAAACGCGCAAATCTTCAATTAGAACAAATTACCATGAGAAAATTTTTAAAGACCGGAATTTTACCTGCTGCCTTTTTGCTGATTTTCATTCCCTTCGTGTCAATCGCGACTGTTAAGCCGGATCATGCTGCCGCGGGTACATCCGAAATCATCACCCCAGCTCCAAAACCTGAGCCCCGGATCAATGGACCGCTGGTTTATGGCGCCCGGCCCGGACATCCTTTTCTTTACCGCATTCCTTGTCAGGGCCTCAGGCCGATCAGTTTTTCTATAAAAGGTTTGCCTAAAGAGCTCAAACTTGATCGGTCGACTGGTATTATTACAGGGAATACTCCCACCCAAGGTGCTTATGATCTGTTGATTGAAGCAAAAAATCCGAAAGGGAAGGACACCCGTAAGCTACGGATTGTTGCCGGTGATCAATTGGCGCTCACACCTCCAATGGGATGGAACCACTGGTATGCACATTACGACCGGATTACTGACAAGATGATGCGGGAGGCTGCAGATGTGATGATCAGCAGTGGCATGGCAGATGTTGGATATCAATATGTTAACATCGACGATTGCTGGATGAATGCTCCCAAAAACAATGATCCCCTGCGCGTAGGACCTTTAAGAGATGAACAGGGTAATATTGTTCCGAACAAGCATTTTCCGGATATGAAAGGACTGACAAGCTATATTCACGAAAAAGGTTTAAAAGCTGGGATTTATACTTCGCCCGGCCCATTGACATGCGGAGGATTTTCAGGAACCTGGCAGCACGAGGAACAGGATGCCCGTCAATTTGCTTCGTGGGGATTCGATTTTCTGAAGTACGACTGGTGCTCCTATGGCAATATCGCCGGAAATGATAAAAGCCTTGAGGCATTCCAAAGACCTTATCGGAAAATGGGAACCATCCTGAAATCACTTGACCGCGATATTGTTTACAACCTCTGCCAGTATGGAATGGGGGATGTATGGAAATGGGGCGGAGAAGTGGATGCACATTGCTGGCGTACTTCCGGTGATCTTGGTTTTGAACTCGACAAGATTTATGAGGTGGCTTTGCGAAACAGTGGATTCAGGGAATATTCGAAACCCGGCCAATGGAATGATCCTGATTATATTCAGATTGGATGGATCGGAAATGCCGGAAAAATGGGTGTTCCGGAACTAACTTCAATGCCGGCTGAGATGCAATATGCCTATATGTCGTTATGGTGCCTGATGGCATCACCTTTAATCTATAGTGGTGATATGTCAAAACTCGATCCGCTCACGATCAGCGTACTGTGCAACGCGGATGTGATTGAGGTCAATCAGGATCCATTGGGCGAATGCGGATTGGTGATTAAGCATGATCCTGATTGCTTTTTAATGGTGAAAAATCTTGAAGACGGCTCGAAAGCAGTGGGATTATTCAACCGCGGGAAAAACAGTGCAGAAGTAACTGTTAATTGGGATGAATTGCAAATAACAGGAAAACAAATCGTTCGTGATCTTTGGCGGAAGAAGGAACTGGGTGAATTAAACAATAAATTCAGCGCAAAGGTGCCGGCGCATGGCGTTGTGATGGTGAAAATAGGGGAACGAAAATAGTTCCCATAACAAGTATTATGTTATGCATGAGTAGTTTCGGGCTATTTGGAATCGTTCTAAATTTCAAGAAGATCAGTTTGATTTCGGAGGAATATTTAACAAGAATTTTATTTTTGTATTTTCAATACTGTCAATAGTTATTTTCTATTAGCATTTTTGTTGCTCTAAAGATGAAACGCCGATGATTCTTCGCGTCGTAAATACGAATGAAGATAACACAGATGTTCCATCATGCAATTAAAAAACAAATTAGCTTCTGATGAATAGTATAATCTTGGGTTTGCAAATCTAAATCAGCGAAGATGAATATTATGTTTTTGCTAATTGGAGTCAGTCTGCTTGCAGCTATGGTGTTCCTGTTCCTCTTTATCTGGGCAGTCAAAAGCGGACAGTACGACGATACTTTTACCCCTTCGGTGAGGGTGCTGTTCGACGATGACCCGGTGGCAACACCCGAGCCCGAAAAGAGGCCATTAAAGATCAATGAATAATGGTCAATTATCAATGGTCTTTATTGTTAATATTTAGTGCTTTAGTAAAATAATATTTCGACAATTAATCATTTGAATTCATTAACAATCAAAATTTCAAATAATTAAACATTGAACATTTAACATTGAACATTGATCCGTCAGCTGACGGAGAATATTAAATCAACCAAACAGAATCATTATGGAAATACAAAAGTTTAATTATGACAACAAAATTGTAAAGTATTTTATAATTGCTACTATGATCTGGGGAGCAGTAGCTCTTGTAGTAGGGTTATTGATCGCTTTACAATTAGCGTTTCCAGCGTTTAATCTGGGATTTGAATACACATCTTTCGGTCGTACCCGCCCATTGCATACCAATGCAGTTATTTTTGCTTTTATTGGGAATGCCATGTTTGCAGGTATTTATTATTCGTTGCAGCGTGTTTTGAAAGCCAGGCTTTTCAATGATCTCTTAAGTAAAATCCATTTCTGGGGATGGCAATTGATCATTCTTCTGGCAGCACTCACTCTTTTATCAGGGTTTACAACCGGTAAAGAATACGCCGAACTTGAATGGCCAATCGATATTTTAATCGCTCTGATATGGGTTGCTTTTGGTGCAAACATGATAGGAACCATTTTGACGCGCAGAGTTAAGCATATCTACGCTTCTGTCTGGTGGTACCTGGCAACTTTCCTTGGTGTTGCAGTTTTACATATTGTTAACAGTATCGAGATTCCTGTATCATTGTGGAAAAGTTATCCGATTTATGCCGGTGCTCAGGATGCGGTAGTTCAGTGGTGGTATGGTCATAATGCGGTCGCATTTTTCCTCACCACACCATGGCTGGGATTGATGTACTATTACCTCCCAAAATCGGCCAATCGGCCTATTTATTCTTACCAGCTTTCGATAGTCCATTTCTGGACGCTTATTTTCCTTTATATGTGGTCCGGACCTCACCATTTGTTGTATCAGGCACTTCCTGACTGGGTTCAGGCTTTGGGAGTTACATTCTCGATTATGCTGATTGCACCTTCATGGGGCGGAATGATCAATGGCTTATTAACCCTGAGGGGAGCATGGGATAAAGTTCGCGACAATGCTGATTTGAAGTTCATGGTAGTGGCTTTAACTGCCTATGGGATGGCTACTTTCGAGGGGCCGATGATGTCGCTTAAAAGTGTCAATGCGATCAGTCACTTTTCCGACTGGACCATTGCGCACACACATATTGCCGGGATGGGATGGAATGGCGGAATGATATTTGGAATGCTCTACTGGTTAGTTCCAAAGATTTTCAGAACACCACTCTATTCGAAAAAACTTGCCAATACCCATTTTTGGATTGCTACTCTTGGAATCCTTATGTTTGCTATTCCACTTTATTGGGCCGGCATCACTCAATGGCTGATGTTGCGCCAATACAATCCGAACGGACTGTTGACTTATCCTAATTTTCTCGAAACTACAGTCCAGATCATTCCAATGTACCATTTCCGGATTTTGGGCGGTCTTCTTTTTCTGGTGGGCTTCTTAATATTCTTTTACAACATTTTTAAAACTATTGGAGCCGGAAGCTTAGTTGACAATGAAGCAGCTGAAGCTCCCGTTCTTACCGATTCGTCGGCTCGCAAATACGGTGAAACCATTCATCGCCTGATTGAAAGAAAAGGTGTGGTATTTGCAGTGCTGGTCTTTCTGGCTCTGGCCATTGGCGGAGTCGTCGAAATTATACCGATGATGAAGATCGAATCTAATATCCCTAAAATTGCATCCGTTACCCCTTATACTCCGCTCGAATTAGCCGGACGTGATGTTTACATCAGCAATGGATGCTATAATTGCCATTCTCAACAGGTAAGGCCATTGCGTTATGAGACAGATCGTTACGGTGAATACTCAAAAATTGGGGAGTTCGTTTACGATCATCCTTTTCAATGGGGCTCCCGACGTACCGGACCCGATCTGGCACGCGCCGGTTATGTGGGAAGTTCAACGTATAAAACGGCTATCTGGCACTACAATCACTTCACCAAGCCACTTGAGATAAATCCGCAAACCATAATGCCTGCTTATCCGTGGCTGGCTGTCAATGCAGTGGACCTAACTCAGATTCCGGCCAAAATAAAAGTGATGCAGGTACTTGGCGTTCCTTATGCTGAAGGTTATGCGTCAAAATCAGTGGACGATTATCAGGTACAGGCCCAAAAAATTGTGGATGAGTTAAAAGCCGCTGGAGTAACAGTAGCTCCCGATAAAGAGATAGTGGCTGTAATTGCCTATTTGCACAAATTGGGAAGAGATATTTCTCCTGCCAATCAAAAATAATTGATCATTAACTACCTCTGCTATGAGTTTCGTTGGAGATGTTCTCGGTAAAGTTGATGGTATTCAATACTTTTATATTATTGGATTATTGATTTTTATGTCGCTTTTTGGGGTGTTGTTTTACCGGATAGTAAGAATGCCAAGGCAGGACATAGAGGAGTTTAAAACGTCCATCTTTGAAAACGACGAGTTAAAAACAAATTAAATAACAATAACCGTATTTGTTATGGCAAAAATAATTAAGACTGGAAACATAAGTGCCCCAGGTGAAAGTGCACATGGAGAAGACGATTTTGATGGGATTAAGGAGTTGAATAACCCCGCTCCGAACTGGATTATCCTTGTATTTTTAATTACTATCGGGTTTTCGATTTTCTATGCAATCCGTTATTTTGGGTATCCTGACAACGGGAAAGATCAGATCAGCGAATATCAGCAAAAATCTGCCGATTTCGATAAAGCAAGGAAGCAAAATCAAGAAGCAGCAAGTGGCGGAGCTACAATGGGCCAGGAGCAGATGTTGGCCGAAGGTGCAAAACTGTTCACCCAAAAGGGCTGCATCGCTTGTCATGGATTGAAAGGCGAAGGCAACATGATCGGGCCTAATCTGACAGATAACTTCTGGATCAATGGATGTTCTCAGGAGAGTCTGATAAAGATGATTGCTGAAGGCAAACCGGAAAAAGGGATGACGCCGTTTAAAACCATGATGACTCAAGAGGAGATTAAAAATGTATCTTTGTATATAATGAAAGGATTAGTGGGAACTAATCCGCCGAATGCAAAAGCACCCCAAGGAGTAGAGTGTAAACCTTGATCATTGGGCGTTATGCCTTAAATGACTAGTTATTATGGAATTACAAGAATCTTCCACATTCCGGGATCGTCCTATAAATATTAATGAAAGCGGTCAGCGAAACTGGATTTATGCAAAACAACCGGTCGGGAAGTGGTATAAGCGCCGAACTGCAGTTGCCTGGCTGGCAATTGCATTTTTGGTTTTTGCACCATTTATTAAGATAAACGGAAATCCCTTGATGCTTTTCAATATTGCTGACCGGCAATTTTCAATTTTTGGTCAGCTTATTTGGGCGCAGGATTCCTTCCTTTTAGCCTTGATCATGGTTGTAACTGTAGTCGGTATTGTTCTTTTTACCGTAATATACGGCCGTTTGTGGTGTGGATGGGCTTGTCCGCAGACGGTTTTCCTGGAGATGATTTTCCGTCGCATCGAATACCTTTTTGAAGGAAATTACCGCAAAGGACGTAAACAACAAAGTATGTCAGTCAGCGTCTTTTTTAAAAAGATTGCTAAACATGCTGTTTTTTTGTTCGTGGCTGTTCTTATTACCAATATATTTTTGAATTGGTTTATTGGACCTGAACGGTTGATTAAAATTATTACGGCTCCTGTGCGTGAAAATTATTTGGGATTTTCAATTATGATGGGGATTTCACTCTTTTATTATTGGATTTACGCATTTTTCAGAGAACAAGTTTGCACAATGATCTGCCCTTACGGACGCCTTCAGGGTGTTTTGCTCGATTCCCGTTCAATTGCAGTAATTTATGACTATAAAAGAGGTGAACCCCGAGGACCAAAAAATACCGGTGATTGTATCGATTGTCACCAATGTATCTCGGTTTGTCCAACAGGTATTGATATAAAAAACGGCAGCCAGCTCGAATGCATCAACTGTACCGCTTGTATTGACGAGTGCAACATTGTGATGAAAAAGATCAATAAGCCAGAAAATTTAATCCGCTTTGATTCAGTTCATGGTATTGAAAATGGCAAACGATCGATTTTAAATGCACGGACTTACGCTTATTCTGCTGTATTGCTTGCTCTGTTTATTATTCTGTCATTTACGGTTGCAAACCGCAAACCGATTGAAATGACCATGCTGCGAATATCAGGTTCCATTTACCAGAAAGTCGATTCAGTTACCTATTCAAACCTTTATCTGGTAAAGATTATCAATAAAACACAATCAGATAAAGAGCTGAAATTAAAATTGATTACTCCCCGGTCAGGGACATTTCAGTTGGCTAACGGACAAACAAACATAAAAGCTCAAGGGGTTCTCGAAAGTGTGCTGATTATCAATCTTAATCGTAACACCCTAACAGGTAAAAGTACTCCTGTCAAGTTGGGTATTTATGAAGGAGAGACCCTTCTTAAAGTATATTCTACCAATTTTTTAGGGCCGGTAGCTGAATAATGTTCTCCGTCAGCTGACGGATCAATGAATATTATTAATTGTAAATTGCTTATTTCAGATCTGCTTCGCTGGAATTACTAAATTAAAATACTCATCAAGTGCCACAAAAAATCATCTCACTGATCCCTCACAGACACCCGTATAGTTGTGCCTGGAATAATGCACGGGTTGTGCTTCATATTTTCATTATTTCATTATTGACTTTGGTTTCCAACCTTGGTTTTGCTGTTAAATCCGCGGTGCCTGATGCTCATATTAAGGTACTGATAATAGATGGATTCAATAATCATGATTGGGCACACACAACAAGGCTCATTCGCGGAATTTTGGAGGAAACCGGACGTTTCGATATCGATGTAGCTACATGCCCGGCTAAACCTTCTGAACCTGGGTTTGCAACTTTTCGCCCTCAATTTGACAAGTACGATGTCATCATTCAAAATTGCAACAACCTTGGAAATGGAGGACAATGGCCTGAGGCAGTGTGTCAGGATTTCGTGAAATACATCCGTAAAGGTGGCGGAGTTTATATCTTTCACTCAGCGAATAATTCCTTTTCCGATTGGGATGAATACAACCGAATCATTGGAATGGGATGGCGCGATACAAAATTCCCGGCAATTACTATTGGCTCCGACGGCACTGTCCAACGAATTCCCGCCGGTGAAGGAAAGTCCACTTCTCATGGTCCACGCACCGACCGGTTTGTACATCAGCTTAAAAATCATCCTATTCACGCTGGTTTGCCAATGTCATGGATGGCTGCAATGATTGAAGTGTACACCTATCCTCGCGGTCCTGCCAAAAATCTGGATGTTCTTTCATGGGCTGAAGATCCGGGTACACAAACGCGGTGGCCGGTTGAATGGACCGTTTCATTCGGGAAAGGTCACGTGTACAATTCAACTCTGGGTCACGTGTGGGCGAACGAAGTTAATCCTTCAGGAATGCGGTGTGCCGGTTTCCAGACCCTCATGGTGCGCGCATTGCAATGGCTTGCAAAACGACCGGTTGATTTCCCGGTTCCATCTGATTTTCCAGGCGAAACAGCAGCCGTTCTTCGAACACTTCCCGGAGAAAGTATTGCTGATTTTTCGAATCCTTTCAACGGAAAAGATTTAACGGGCTGGGGCTATCTTACTGGTAATAAGGATGCAATTGTTTTTGAATCATTCGATGGAAAGAACGAATCATCCGATGGCCGCTATACCGGCAAGGACGGTATTCTCGCGATAAATCCCTGGGTCGAAGCAAAAGGCCCGCATTGGATCAACCTTTGGACTAAACAGGAATATTCCGGAGATTTCAGCCTGACAATTGAATTCAGAGCGTCTGTAAATGCCGATAGTGGTATTTTTCTCAGAGGAAAACAATTGCAATGCCGTGATTATCTCGTGGCAGGACCCTACAAGGAACTTAAGAAATACAAGGCGCAGGATTGGAACAAAATTGAGGTTGTCGTTAAGGATAACATCGCCCGATGCACCTGCAACGGAGAAATACTCGAAGAGGCGTTCAAGCTGCCTGTCTCAGGTCGATTTGGAATCGAAGCCGATCGTGGTTTAATGGAATACCGGAATATCCGGATTAATGTTCAATAATTAATGCTCAATTATTAATTGACAATTACTTAAGTATTTTATAATGAAGTTAAATTGGGGAAACAGTATATTCTTGTTTTTGATCATTTTTGTCGCATTAGGGATTTCCTTTATGATTTTTTCTTTCAGTAAAAGCAATGATCTGGTGACAGCGGATTATTACCAGCAGGGAGCCGACTATACCCATCAGATGGAAATAACAGATCGATCGGCTATTTTTAAGGACAGCATTCAGGTAGTTAATCAAGATGCAAACGTAATCGTGCGGTTTGCACCTGCTATCCATCAGATGACCGACACGATACTGGTCTTTTTTTACCGGCCTTCGGATAAAAGGTTAGACTATAACATTCGGCGCCGGCTAACTTCCGATTCTATAATTATTTCAAAAGATAGCCTCTTCAACGGTCGGTACCTCGTTAAAATTGGATGGATTGATAATCTGAAAAGCTATCAGATTGAAAAGGAATTTTTTATTGAATAGCCATGGAAATTCTTATACCAGCTTTGATTTTGGGTCTGATGGGCAGTTTCCATTGTATCGGGATGTGTGGTCCTATAGCCTTGAGTCTTCCTTTACGGGGAGATGACGTGTGGGAAAAAACTGCCGGAGGACTGCTTTATAATATTGGCCGGACAATAACCTATGGTCTGATGGGTGCATTTTTTGGACTCATCGGCCAGGGCTTTCACCTGCTTGGTTTTCAGCAATGGATATCAGTAAGCATGGGCGGACTTATGGTTTTATCCGTATTGCTGCCCTCTCTTTTTAAAAATCGTTACTCAGGTAACTTCACCTCATTTACACGGCCTCTCCGGAGCGCTATCCAGCGGTTGTTTCAGACTCGTTCCTATAAAGGGCTGTTTATGATTGGAGTACTGAACGGATTGCTCCCCTGCGGATTGGTTTATCTGGCGATCGCCGGAGCCATCGGCACAGGAAGTTTACCCTTGTCGATTGGCTTTATGGTTGTCTTTGGATTAGGCACCCTCCCGATGATGCTGGCAATTTCGTGGCTTGGAAATATGTTCAGCATCGCACTTAGAAACAAGATCAATAAGGTGATTCCATCCCTGATTGTGTTGATCGGTATCCTGTTTATCCTGCGTGGACTAACACTCGGAATTCCTTTTCTAAGTCCTCCTGCTGAGAAAATGACCCCTGCTGCTCAAATGCACAGTACTTCGCCGGCGGGGCCAGCTCAGGCGATCAAACATGCCTGCTGCCAGCCCGATTCCATTAAAAAATAATTCCTTCCGTCAGCTGACGGACATAATTCATAATTCGTAATTCATAATTAATTGTTCATGTCCGATAACGCCTGTATTCATTGTGGAGCTGATTGCGGTAAAGCTCCGATCCTTTACAACCTTCAAAAATTTTGCTGTTCAGGTTGCAAACAGGTTTTTCAGTTACTCAATGAAAATCAACTTAACCAGTATTATACGCTTGAGAATTCTCCCGGTGTCAGAATCGAAAACTTTGATCACGATGGCAAGTACTCTTTCCTGGATAAGGAAGAGGTTAAGAAAAAGATATATGAATTTTTCGAGGGCGACACGGCCCGTGTAACTTTTTATATTCCTTCTATCCATTGTATATCATGTATTTGGCTCCTTGAACACCTCTCCCGGCTTAATAATGGCATTAAACAATCCGCTGTAAATTTCATTAAAAAAGAGGTTACAGTTAGTTTTAATACCACAGAAATTTCTTTGCGTACCCTAGTCGAATTGCTCGTCTCGATCCATTATATCCCAGATATTTCATTGAAAACGCTGGAACGGGGAGACATTCATTCGGTTGACCGGACATTATTGTATAAAATTGGAGTTGCAGGATTTATCTTTGGTAATGTAATGTTATACAGTCTTCCTGAGTATTTTAACGGTAAACCGCTGGGCGATTCGCTGGGGTCATTTCTCCATTACCTCGGGTTTATATTGACCCTTCCACTGGTTTTTTACAGTGGCAGCGATTACATTATTTCGGCTTTTAAGAACCTGAAAAAAGGGATTGTCAACATCGATTTGCCCATCGCTCTGGGAATTCTGGCTCTGTTTTTCGTCACCGGCTATGAAGTCCTTTCCGGTCGGGGTCCCGGCTATTCAGATACACTTGCAGGATTTTTATTCTTTCTGTTAATCGGAAAATGGTATCAAAGTAAAACATATCAGTCACTTTCATTCGATCGGGACTATAAATCGTATTTCCCTGTTGCTGTTACAAAAATCGAGGACGGAATTCCCGTCAGTACTTTACTGGAGGATATTGTTGCCGGTGATTTGCTTCTTTTGCGGAGTAAGGAACTAATACCCGCCGATGGCATATTAATGAAGGGTGCTGCTTTAATTGATTATAGTTTTGTTACAGGCGAATCGGTTCCGGTTACTAAAATCCAGGGAGATTCTGTTTATGCGGGGGGAATTCAGACAGGTGGCGCGATTACCATTCAGGTAGTTCGGGAAGTTAACCAAAGTCACCTTACACAACTCTGGAACCAAAATGATCCACGAAAGCAGACCCATCGCTCCTTAACCAGTCTCATAGACACGATAAGTGTCTACTTTACGATTGTTATTATCGTTATTGCATTATCCGGTTTTGCCGGGTGGCTGATATGGGGTGATTTCCGAACCGCGATTATGGTCCTGACTTCAGTACTGATTGTCGCCTGTCCGTGTGCATTGGCGATGTCGCTTCCTTTTACGTTGGGCACAGCGATGCGTATTCTTGGAAATAAAGGGATGTATCTCAAGAATATCAGAGTTATTGAGAAGCTGAGCAAAATTGACACCATGGTTTTCGACAAAACCGGTACGCTCACAAAACCCGATGAAAACAACGTACAGTTTTTGGGAGGAGTATTGACGGATTGGGAAATACAAGCCATCAAATCTTTGGCAGCCCAATCGACCCATCCAATGAGTCAGGCACTCGACCGGCATTTTGCGTCAGCTCAGCCGCTAACCACACAAGGATTTATTGAAATGTCTGGTAAGGGGATTTTTGCAACTGTTGATGACATTGCTGTTAAGTTAGGCTCACAGGTCTTTGTTTGTGAGACCGATGCAGCTGTTAAACTGCAGGATTCCTGTGTTTATATCTCAATAAATCAGCAATATAAAGGTTATTTTAAGATTAGTAATCAGTATCGGCCTGGATTCAGTGAGGTGATTCAACAATTGGGTAAGCAGTTTGATCTCTATTTATTGTCAGGAGATAATGATGCTGAAAGGGAACATCTCGAACGCTATTTTGAAAAAAGTAAAATCTTCTTTAACCAACAGCCTCAGCATAAAATGGAGTTTATAGCTCACCTTCGCAATGAGGGGCGAAATGTAATGATGACAGGTGACGGATTAAACGATTCCGGCGCATTTATGCAAAGTGATGTGGCCCTTTCTATCGCCGATGATATCTACCATTTTTCACCTGCCGGAGATGCCATTATAGAAGCAATTCATTTTCAGCAGTTAACTCAATTTATCCGTTTTGCACGGAAATCACTGGTTATTGTAAAAATAAGTTTTGCAATCTCATTTCTATATAATATTGCGGGACTTTCTATCGCCTTGTCAGGGAATTTATCGCCTGTTGTGGCCGCCGTTCTGATGCCTGTCAGCTCTGTTACGGTAGTGGCATTCTCTACCATTGCCACCAGATTATTAGCCAAACAAATTATCAGGAGTTAATCAACACCAACGAAATAAGTAATTTGGAGTTTTTCCGTCAGATACGGATGGTGGCAAAAAATTAATTTTTTGTGCTCAAAAATTTAAAAATAAAATAAGACACCTAATTATTCGCGTTTCTTATTCTTTTATAATAAATATATTGTTTATTAATTAAATATTTATAGTGCAAAATTGTGGTAGAATCGAAGTTGGTTAAAAAAT
>JBAXOA010000086.1:0-18477 GCA_037133495.1 Mariniphaga sp.
GGGACTTATCAAACAAGGTGCTGAGGTTCAGGTAGTAATGACCCCATGCGCCAAAGAATTTATTTCACCTCTTACACTGTCGACCCTTTCGGGGAAGCCTGTATTAAGCGATTTTTTTACCCGAAACGATGGTCATTGGAATAGTCATGTCGATTTGGGACTATGGGCAGATCTTCTTCTTGTTGCTCCTGCATCAGCTTCTACAATAGGAAAAATGGCAAATGGTATTTGCGATAATCTGTTAGTTACCACTTATTTGTCATCCAAATGTCCTGTCATGATTGCTCCGGCAATGGATCTTGATATGTTTCAGCATCCATCTACAAAACGGAATTTAGAACTTCTTAAATCATACGGCAATATCATAATCGATCCGGCAGTCGGAGAATTGGCAAGCGGTCTTTCCGGCAAAGGACGAATGGAAGAACCCGAAGTTATTATTGATCTGATCGTTGATTTCTTAAATGGAAAAAAAACTGCTGAATAAAACCTATCTCGTTACAGCTGGTCCTACTCATGAAAAAATTGATCCCGTTCGTTATATAGGGAATTACTCTTCCGGCAAGATGGGTTTTGCCATTGCTGAAAGATTGGCTTCATTGGGCGCGAAGGTTTTTTTGATTGCCGGTCCTGTGACACTTCATTGTAAAAATAAAAATATTATTCGGATTGATGTCGTATCAGCCAAGGAGATGCATCTGCAATGCCTGAAATATTTTGGTGATTGCAACGGAGCTGTAATGGTCGCTGCAGTCGCCGATTATGCGCCGGTTGTTGTTGATAGTCAGAAAATTAAACGAACATCTGCTAATTATTTTCTTGAATTGTGTCCCAATCCCGACATCGCGGCATCTTTGGGCGAAATAAAGCGAAAAAACCAGGTACTTGCAGGCTTTGCTCTCGAGACCAATGACGAAGTTCAAAACGCCCTTGCAAAATTGAAAAAGAAAAATTTGGATTTTATTGTGATTAATTCGCTTAACGATTCCGGTTCCGGTTTTCAACACGATACCAATAAAATAATGATTCTCGATAAAGCAGGAGTAATTTTCAACTTCGAATTAAAACAAAAAATGGAAGTTGCTGTTGATATTGTAAACAAGCTGATCGAAATCGAAGAAACCATTTTAGGATTATCCTGATTTTTTATATTTTTATAGGAAATATTACATCACACTATGACAAAAATAATTTTCCTGTTCATATTGATTTATTGCACTTTCGGGCAGGCTGCAGGGCAGGAATTCAGATGTAATGTGAGTGTATCCAGTTCCAGGGTTGAGGGAACCTATAAGCAGGTCTTCGAATCGATGCGGACAGATATTTATGAGTTTATGAATAATCGTAAATGGTCTGATAATGTTTTTAATACCGACGAAAGAATTGAGTGTACTATTTTTATTCAGATAACCGAACAAATTTCAGCCGATGAGTTTAAGGGGACAATTCAGGTTCAATTAAATCGCCCGGTTTTTAACGCTTCCTATAGTTCTCCACTATTAAATATAAAAGACAATGATCTGCAATTCACGTATGTAGAGTTTCAGTCGATGGAATTTGACGAGACTTCCAACACAAATCCGCTGACAAATATTTTAGCATACTATGCCAATGTAATTCTGGGATTTGATTATGATACCTATTCTCCGCTAGGTGGATCAGCCTATTTCCAAAAGGCCCGCGACATTGTTAACCGTTCACAGAATGCCCGCGAAAAAGGCTGGAGAGCTTTTGAGGGAAATTTTAACCGTTTTTGGCTCATCGAAAATCTCACCAATAAAGCATATGGACCATTTCGGGAGTTGCTATACCGCTACCATAGACTGGGTCTGGATGTGATGGCCGATAAACCTGATATTGGCAGAGCTGAGATTGCGGACGGATTAAAAAATATGCAGCGCGTTTACAGGTCTAAACCAGATACCTACGTCAATCGAATTTTTTTTGATGCCAAATCCGATGAGCTTGTGAATGTTTTTTCGAAAGGCAGTACCGACGAAAAGGGAAGGGTGTTGACAATTCTCACCGAATGTGATCCGTCGAATGCCGGAAAGTATGATAAAATTATGGATCAAAAGACTTTTTAATCCTATCTGAACAGAATGTTAACACGATTAAAAATTCAAAACTACGCGTTAATTCGTGAACTTGATGTCGAGCTTCGCCCCGGGTTTTCGATCATAACCGGTGAAACTGGTGCGGGTAAATCCATTCTGCTTGGCGCTTTGTCGTTGCTTCTAGGTCAAAGAGCTGATTCTTCGGTTCTAAACGATAAGTCGGCAAAATGCGTGGTAGAAGCAATATTTAATGTTGATGGATTAGGACTTGAGGCACTTTTTGCCTCCAACGACCTCGACTATGAGAATTCGGCCATTTTCAGAAGGGAAATCAATCCTGCCGGAAAATCACGTGCTTTTATCAACGACTCTCCTGTAATGCTGAAGACCATGCAGGAGATCGGCATTCGTCTGATTGATATTCATTCACAAAATCAGAATCTGGATTTAAACAGTCAGTCGTTTCAACTGATGGTTGTCGACAGCTGCGCCGGAAATGATGAATTACGACTCACCTATAAACACAGTTACGCGGATTTCCGAAAATTAAACACGCAACTTGACGAAGCAGAATCTAAGGCTGAAAGCGCCAAAGCTGACCTTGATTATTTTCAGTTTCAATTCGATCAATTAAATAAGGCTTCACTTATTGCGGGTGAACAGGAAGAAGTGGAACAGGAGCTTGTGTTACTTACACATTCCGAAGAGATTAAGGCGGGATTGCTCAATGTAACAGAATTGTTGAACGGAGAGCATACTTCAGTTTTAAATCAGACAAAAACTGTTATTGGATTGATTTCGAGGATGAATAATTTTCTGCCCGATGCCAGAGGACTTTCATCCCGACTCGAAAGTTTATACGTTGAATTAAAGGATGTTGCTCAAGATGCAGCAGCTATTGGGGAGAAGGTGGAGTACGATCCTGAAAGAATCAGATCGATCAATGAGCGGCTTGATCTTCTCTATTCTCTATTGCAAAAACATCATGTAAAATCGGTAGAAGAGCTGATAGAAATACGAAATTCCTTTGATTCCAAAATTAAAACTGTTTCATCCAATGAAGAGGAAATTCGTCGTCTGACAGAATTAAAGAATCAAAAGAAAACAGAGGTTGAAGTGCTGGCAAAACAATTATCTGTTCAACGTCAGTTGGTAGCAGATGAAATTGAAGCAAGGGTGCTGCGGCAGCTTTTTCTTTTGGGCATGCCTAATTCAAAGTTTAAGGTAGAAATAACTCCGTTGAAATCAGTTGGACCTTCCGGACATGACCTTGTCAGTTTCCTTTTCACAGCCAATAAAAACGGAGTTCTTTGCGAAATATCCAAAGTGGCTTCGGGTGGCGAAATGTCAAGAGTAATGCTTGCCGTGAAGGCTTTGATCTCGAAATCAAAAGCGCTGCCTACTATTATTTTTGACGAGATTGACTCCGGAGTTTCGGGCGAAATTGCCGAGCGAATGGGGCTTATTCTTAAGGATATATCGGCTGATATGCAGGTTATTAATATTACCCATCTTCCACAGATTGCGGCAAAAGGCGATCATCATTACCTGGTTTACAAAGAAGATTCAGCGCAAGAAACAACTACCCGCCTGAAACTGCTGTCAAAAATTGAAAGGATCGAAGAATTGGCTAAGATGCTTAGTGGAGAGAACATCACCGCAGCAGCTGTTATGAACGCCGAAGAACTTTTAAAGTAGTATTTATCAACAGATCAAAACAATTATGGGGCATTGTGGGTTAATACCTTTAGATGTTCTGTAAAGACATGAGCTTGCCAGATAATCGCTGGATTTGAGTTCTATTTATTAATTGAAAACTTAGGTGTTTTCATAATTTGTAATTAAATGGCTTATAATTTATTAAAGGGTAAAAAGGGAATTATTTTCGGTGCATTGAATGAACATTCGATCGCCTGGAAAGTGGCAGAGAGAGCCAAAGAGGAAGGCGCAGTCTTTACTCTGACCAACGTACCGATTGCGATCAGAATGGGTGATACCCAGATTTTAGCGGACAAATGCGATACAATCGTTATTCCTGCCGATGCTTCCAGTGTTGAAGACCTGGAAGCGTTGATTGTTAAGTCTATGGAATTTCTTGGTGGCAAGCTCGATTTTATCCTGCATTCAATTGGAATGTCTCCTAATGTTAGAAAGGGAAGGCACTATAGTGATCTGGACTACGACCTGCTCACAAAAACATTGGATATTTCAGCTGTCTCGTTTCATAAGGTGTTGCAATCGGCCCGCAAACTCGATGCGATCAATGAATGGGGCTCCGTACTTGCACTATCTTATGTAGCTGCACAACGTACATTTTATGGTTACAACGACATGGCAGATGCCAAATCATTGCTTGAATCGATAGGCCGAAGCTTTGGATATATTTACGGCATGGAGCGTAAAGTGAGGATTAACACCATCTCACAGTCACCAACACCAACTACTGCCGGTAACGGGATAAAGATGTTTGCTAATTTGCTTGATTTCTCGGAACGGATGTCGCCTCTGGGAAATGCTACTGCTGATGAATGTGCCGATTATTGCATAGTTATGTTTTCTGACCTTACCAAAAAGGTGACGATGCAGAATCTTTTCCACGATGGAGGATTTTCGTCAATGGGGATGTCTTTCAGCGCTATGGAACAATATAACCGAGGTTGCGAGGACGAGGAACCTGGTCACAAGTTCGACTAAAAAGATAAAAAAAAGCGCTGTGAAGCGCTTTTTTTTATCTTTTATGCAGACCACACTCTTTGGTGTCGGGGTTCTCCCACCACCATCGGCCTGCTCTGATATCTTCGCCTGGAAAGATGGCTCTTGTACACGGCTGGCATCCAATGCTCGGGAATCCTTTGTCGTGCAAAGGATTATAAGGTATGCCGTGCGTTTTTATAAAATCACGAACTTCATCTTCTGTCCAGTCAATTAAGGGATTCAGTTTAATAATCCCATTGGCAGCATCCCATTCAATTTTTTGCATATCCTGCCGGGTGACTGACTGCTCACGGCGCAATCCGCAAATCCACACGTCCAGCCCGGAGAAGGCCCGTTTTAATGGTTCGATTTTTCTGATGTTACAGCAAAGTTTTCGATTTTCGACACTTTCAAAGAACAGGTTGATTCCCAGGGTATTAACCATTTCTTCGACTCGCTGTGATTCAGGAAAGTAGACACTTAATTTGATGCCGTACTTATGATTGGTTCTGTGTATCAAATCATAGGTGTCAGCAAATAAACGTCCCGTGTCAAGGGTAAATATTTTTGTGCTTTTATCGATTTTACAAACAAGATGTGTTAGCACCTGATCTTCGATGCCAAGACTGCTGGATAATGCGATTTTGCCTGTATATTCGCTCAGAAAGCCATGCAATAGCTCTTCTGCACTTGCATTTTTGTATTTTTGATTGAGTACTTCAATTCGATCTTTCATATATTTATTGAATAATTATACTTCCACAAAAATAACTTAAAATTTGCTAACGAAAGCCGGAAGAGAATTACGAATTACGAATTATGAATGAAGAATTACGAATTAGGGTTGAGGTTACTTTGCAGGGTTGAAGGTCACTGAGCGAAGTCGAAGTGCCTTCATTTTCTATTTCAACTAACGGATCAAATTTTCAAATCTTCACATAAGCACATTATCGCATTAGCACATTAGCACATCAGCAAATTAGCACATTTCCTTATCTTGGCAGTGAAAACAAGAATTCAAGTCCACCATCTTTCCTTTTGCGGGCCGAGATTTCACCTTTAAAACTAATGATAGCATTTTTGACAATTGCCAGACCTAAACCGGTTCCTCCCTGTTTGCGTGACCGGCCGGAATCGACCCTGTAAAAACGTTCGAAAAGGCGCGACAGATGCTCTTCATCGACACCAGGTCCATTATCTGAAAAAGAGAAATAATTGAATGCGTTGTCCTCGTGGTACTTGTTGATTGAAATCGTTATTTTTTCACCGGCATAATTAACCGAGTTCTCCATTAGATTTCTGAAAATTGAGAAGATCAGCGAGTAATTTGCTTCGATAACCAGATCCTCAGCGACAGAACATTCCACCTGAATTTTCTTTAGCGCGATTTGATCACTAAAGCTTTCAATGGCCTCGTTAATTGCCTTTTTTACCTGAACCTTCTCACGGATATAGAGTTCTGAGTACTCTTCAATCTTATTAAGCAGCGAGATATCATTAACCAGCTGGGTAAGTCTTTCCGTTTGATGATAGGCCTTTTGGATGAAATAATGCTGTTTGCTTTGTTCCAGCTTAGGGTTATTTAAAACCGTTTCGAGGTAACCTTTCACTGATGAGATCGGTGTCTTTAATTCGTGTGAGATATTAGAGGTGATTTGTTGTTTCATTATACTTCGTCGCATCAGCTGGGTTTGGTCGGAGATGAGTATCTCAAAACTTTTATCCGGGAATATAATACATTGAACATTAAAGTGATATTTGTCTTTCTGAACTGAGTATTCTATTCGTGGAAGCTCATTAGGCTGAAAAACAGTGTCCTCAGCAACCGTTTTTTCAATGAAATTATTTACAACCTGAAAAGCTTCAGCAAGAAAAATATTTTCTATTGCAACTGTTGTCTCTTCAGAAATTATATTGATATAAAAAATGAAATGACTGTTGTTCAATATCGCTTTCTTTTCGGATGAAAAAAAGGCAATACCCTCATTGAGTGCGAAAAGATGGCTGATTAATTTTTCCTTTTGGAGGATTAGTTCAGTTTTTGTTTTTCGCAGCTTTTGGTAGAGCTGAATAATTTCACGACTGATAAATCCGAGTTCATCGTTGGAAAACTGCGTGTCTTCATTGGAATTAATTGTTTCATTCCGCCTGATTTTCACTGCAAAGTCTTTTAATTTTGCGATAGAGTCACCAATATGATTTGCAATATAACGCAGTAGGAATCCAAAAACCACAAATAAAAAGATGAAAAATGGGATAAAAACCCTGTCGGAACTTAAAAATGCTTTTAATTGAGTGTCATACACAACAGCTGCCCTGATTATATAATTATTGTACGATTTTGCATAATATAAATAAGTTTCATTTGTCGTTGTGGAGTGTCTGATATTTTCGCCGAAATCACCGGATAAAGCTTTTTGAAATTCCGGACGTTCTTTGTGATTTTCCATGTGCTGGAAATCAGATATGGTATTGTCGTAAAGCACTTTGCCGTCTTTGCCAATGACTGTTATTCTGGCTTTACCGGCAGGAATCAGCGATTTTAAGCTGTCGAGTTTAGAAAATGTTTTTTCTTTGAAAAGAGAATAATGTTCGATATAACGGTTTGTCAGATCGGTGTATTCATTCATTGTTGTTTCAAGCTGGCCAATCCGAAAATGTCGCTCACGCTGACTTTGGTAAAGAAATATCGATAAAGTGAAAATGCCGAAAAGAAGTAAATAGTAGATGAATAATTTCCATCTGATTGTTTTGTGGTCGAAAAGCATGATCGGACAGATTTTTTTTTAAATTTCAAAATAATATCCGAATCCGGGCTTATTTCGGATATAACTCCCATATTCTTCCATTTTTCTACGCAACCGGGTCATATTTACGTCAACTGTCCTTTCTGTTACGATGACATCGCTTTCCCAGATCCTGCGAAGTATCTCTTCGCGTGAGAATATTCTTCCGGGCGTTTTTGCCAGAAGTAAAATAATCTCATATTCTTTACGGGTCAGCTCAATTTTTTTATCCCCAAGCAATATTCTTTTGGTTTCAAAATCAATAACGATGGCACCCAAGCTTAGTAATGTTGAAGCCACCTCTGACGGAGAAATTTTGGTTCTCTTCAAAACTGCTTTAACACGGGCCTGTAACTCCTTAATTGAGAATGGCTTTATGATGTAGTCGTCGGCACCGAGATTAAATCCGGTGAGAAGATCATTTTCGGTGTCTCTTGCGGTAAGAAAAATAATAGGAACCTCAAGTTTCATCTCTTTTCTAATTCTTTGAGCCAGACTGAATCCTGATATTTTCCCCATCATCACATCAAGAATCATCAGATCGTATCCGGAAAGGTCTCTTTTTAATGCCTCCTCAGCAGAAAAAGAGGTGTCAACAATGTAACCTTCACTTTCGAGGTTGAATTGCAAAATCTCATTAAGATCCTCCTCATCTTCAACTACAAGCACCCGATATTTCTCAATCATTATAAAATGAATTTAAAGAATAATTGTCATGATATTATTCCTTTAAGTAATTGTCAATTAGTATGGTTCAATTATCAATGATAAAAAAACAGATATTCAGCACATTCCCTAATTATGCTTTCTGTGCTTCACAATCTCGCCATTCACCACAAAGGTGATTGATTCCGCAATATTCGTAGAATAACTGGCTATTCGTTCGAGTAAATTGTTTATAATTAATATATTAGCTGCAACTACCACCACTTCTGACTGATGCATCATCTCGCCCAGGATACGGGTCCCTATCGTCTCGCACTCCTCTTTGATTTCCTCCGCTTTTCGGGTAATCTCTTCCGCGAATGCAAGGTCGTGAGTCTTTACCAATTCAACAACATCAGAAAACAGAGTTGTTATTTTTTCACCAATCTTATCAATCCTCAGCTCTTGAACAAGCGGGTAGTAATCCTGTAGCGGTTCGATTCTTTTGGCAATACTGACTGCATGGTCGCCAATGCGCTCCAAATCGTTGTTAATCTTTAAGGCGGATATAATATATCGTAAATCAGAGGCTACCGGTTGCTGAAGAGCAAAAATTTTCTGACACAATTTATCAATTTTAACATCGAGATTATTAATGAATTCATCGTTGTTAATCACTTTTTTTGCCAGTTTCAAATCCGCTGTTTTCAAGGCACTAACGACATCAATCAACTGTTGATTAACCTGCGAACACATTTGGATTACTTTATGTGCCAGTCTTTCAAGTTCAGAGTCAAATATTCTGTAATTTTCCATGTTATAAATGTATAAAATAAATAAACATCAACCAAAACGGCCGGTAATATAGTCTTCGGTCTGTTTTTTATCAGGGTTAGTAAAGATTTTTCTTGTTTTATCATATTCAATCAGCTCTCCTAAATAGAAAAAAGCCGTATTGTCGCTGATACGAGCTGCTTGCTGCATATTATGTGTGACAATAACAATTGTGTAATGCTCTTTTAATTGAACGATAAGTTCCTCTATTTTGGCTGTTGATAATGGATCAAGCGCACTTGCTGGCTCGTCCATCAGAACAATTTCAGGATTTACTGCCAATGTTCGGGCTATGCAGAGTCTTTGCTGTTGTCCTCCGGAAAGTCCCATTGCCGAATCTCCCAGTCTGTCTTTTACCTCATCCCAGATCGCAGCATTTTTCAACGCAGTTTCTATTATTTCATCTAATTGCTTTTTATCGTTTAATCCATTAATCTTTGGTCCATAAGCGACATTTTCCCAAATTGATTTGGCAAAGGGGTTTGATTTTTGAAATACCATGCCCACTTTTTTTCGTAAATTGACCACATCGATATTTTTATCGTAGATATTAACGTTGTCAATAATTACGTTGCCTTCGATCTTAACGCCATCAATGAGGTCATTCATACGGTTCAGACTACGCAGAAAGGTTGATTTTCCGCAACCTGAAGGACCAATGAAAGCAGTAACTTTTTTTTCGGGAATTTTAATCGAGATATTGTTCAGCGCCATTTTGCCGCTGTAATAGAGGAACATATTCTCGGTAAAGATTTTATCAAGTATCATGATTAATTTGTTTTCTTTTTTCTGATTCTGTATCTTAAAATAACTGCTGTCATATTCAGAATAAACGTTAATAGAAGCAGTACACAAGTTGTACCAAATTGAATGGGCAAAGTCTGATCGACATTGGCTGATTGAGTCGTCAATACATAAATATGATAACCCAGAACCATAAACTGGTCACCTAATCCCGGTAAGGTTGCAAGGTAATAAGCCGCTCCGGTAAACAGAATAGGCGCAACTTCACCGGCTCCGCGGCTTACTGCAAGAATAGTTCCGGTCATAATTCCTGAAAGTGATCCGGGAATCACAACTTTGCGGATGGTTTGCCATTTCGTTGCTCCTAACGCCAGACTTGCTGCCCGCAGATCCTGAGGAACCGTTTTTAAAGCTTCCTCAACAGATACAATCACCACAGGAAGTGTTAATAATGACATTGTAAGACTTGCCCAAAGCAAATTAGGCTGACCCCACCTTAATTCACCGCCGTAAAATGCACCGTCGATATGTGTGCCGACGAACTTAATAAAGAAGCCAAGTCCGAAAAGACCGTAAATAATTGATGGAATTACCGCTAAAGTGCGTACTGCAAAGCGGATGGTTTTTGCAATGATAGAATTTTCTTTGGCATATTCAGTGAGGTAAATCGCAGTAATTGTACCAAATGGAACTGCCGCTATTGACATGATAATCACAAGCAGCGCAGTGCCGTAAATCGCCGGAAAGATACCTCCTTTGGTCATTCCGTCGGTAGGAAAGCTACTGATGAATTTCCACGACAGCTGATCTTTACCACCAATGAAAATCACGGTGATCATAATGATTACAATCGCGATAATCAGCAATGCTGAGGCAAGAGTAATCCCTTCGATTACAATGCCTTTTATATTTTTCTTGAAACTTTTTATCATTTTCCCTGTATTCTTTTCATTAGTTTCCCTTTCACATAGAATTCAGCAACCGCATTGAGGATAAATGTGAAAATAAACAGCAACGATCCGATCAGAAACAGCACGTTATAATGGGTATCACCAAATACAACTTCGGCCATCTCGGCTCCGATTGTGGCGGCAAGTGTTCGTACAGAAGAAAATGGATTCAGATCCATCTGTGCGGCATTTCCGGTTGCCATGAGTGCGATCATTGTCTCTCCAAATACCCTTCCCACACCAAGCAATATTGCTGCGAATATGCCAGGGGTAGCCGCGGGCAAGATCACGAAAAAGGCTGTTTGCCATTTTGATGCGCCAATAGCCAGGCTCGCTTCAAAAAATGATTTCGGGACTGCTGTCAGAGCATCTTCGGTGATAGTGAAAATAATCGGAATGGCAGCAATTCCCATTGCGATTCCCCCCACAAACGAGTTGAGCCTGGTTTCGTAATGGAAAATCTCCTGCAGGAAGGTGGCCATTACCATCAATGCAAAAAAACCGATTACTACCGAAGGAAAGCCTGCCAATAGTTCGATGGTTGGTTTGATGATCTCCTTCATCTTTTTGTTCGCGAAGACTGCAGTATACAACGCTGCAAGAATTGCGATCGGCGCTGCAAAAAGCAACGAGATGAGGGTGATTTTAAACGTTCCTATGATTAACGCCAGAATTCCGTAGCGTGGTTTATCAGACACTGGGACCCAGTCTTTAGTTAAAAGTGTCTTTATGGCCGATTGATTATCGTCGAATCCACTTCCCGCACTGACAGTGTAGGTTTTATCCGCAGAATCTTTTGAAGATGCTGTATTATTTGTTTGAACTCCATATTGTTCCTGGACTTCTGAACTATCGGTCACAGCTCCGTAAGTTTCCTGGGTCTTTTCTTTTACTGGCTGATCAGTAACGGCACCATAAGTTTCCTGCACTTGCTGAACTACTTTTTCTGTAGTAGGCTTTACCTCTTTTGAACTACTGAAAATAGGAAAAGCTTCACGAAAAACAAAAAAGAAGATAAGGATGATAATCGTAATTGAAAGAAAGGCAACTCCCTTGATCACTTTCTCTGCAAGATAATCTCCGAGTCGAAACTTTTTTCGTGTGATATCAATACCGGTATGTTCGGTATTCCCAGCAGCCGAACTACCGGAATTTTTCTTTTTTAAAGGTTTCTTGGTCATTTTAAAATTGTTACAATTCTCTGATCATTCAATCAGTAATAACAAGTCAAGCGAATAATTTCTGTTAAGAAATTATTCGCTCATTATTATCTTTTTAAGCAGTTACGCGAGTACTCTTTCATTTATTTTACGGGGAAATAACCCATATCAACAACTAACTTTTGTCCTTCAGCGCTTAAGATCCAGTCGATATATTTCTTGGTTTCGCCTGTTGGTCTGTTGCGTAAGTACATGAAAAGATATCGGGTGATAGGGTATTCACCGGTTTTAATTGTCTCAGCAGTTGGTACAAAAGCCGGACTGTTATCATCTTTCTTTACTTTACAGATCGCAATTCCTTCAGCATATGCTGCACCTCCGTAACCAATTCCGTAAACATCTTTCTTAACTGCATTTACAACAGCAGCAGTTCCGGGAAGTGTCTGACAACTTGAAGCGTAGTCACCTTTTACCACATTTTCCTGGAAGAATACGTAGGTTCCTGAACTGTTTTCTCTTCCGTATAATTTGATGTTTTCATTAGCTCCGCCTAGTTCTTTCCAGTTCGTGATCTCACCTCTGAAAATTTGTCCTAATTGTTTGATGGATAATTCTTTTACTTTGCTTGCCGCATTCAGGTAGATTGTAATTCCGTCCTTTGCACATGCAATTTCAACCCCAAGAGAATTGTATCTTTGTTTGAGTTTGTCTTTTTCGGTACTCTTCATCTTGCGGCTTGCATTCGCGATATCGGTAGTACCATTGATCAGCGCTGAGATTCCAACACCAGATCCCCCACCTGTTACCTGGATGTTTGCTCCACTATTGGTTTTCATATACACTTCGGCCCATTTTTGTGCCAAAATAACCATGGTATCAGAACCTTTAACTGTTATCCTTTCAGGAGCTGCAGTGAAAGAAAAGCAAACAACACCAAGCAAAACTGCTATGATTGCGGACTTTAATAAATTGAATTTTTTCATTGTTTTCTATTTTATCTGTTTAATTTTTGACTTCAAATTTGATTAACTGAAATTGACCTCCAGCCAACACCAAGCGCCTTGTTCCTAAAATTTAGCCTGGAGTCTTAACGTTAAAACGTTTTGATTAATATGATTGCTCCAGTCTAATGTACCTGCATTTCCATGTGCGTCTGTATAATTGTCAACCACTTTGCCAACAGTTCCAACTTTTTCGTTATTAACGATTTCATAGCAGAATGTCATTCTGATGTTGTCATCAAAATAGTGGTGAAGTGCAAAACCGTAAGTTGTGGTAGCTAAATCCGATTTGCCACTGAATTTTTTCGCGGTTGAAGCCGTAGCAGCATATCCCATAATGGTAACATCTTTTCCTGTGATGTTGGTATTGGGATCATAATAATCGTAGCGGAAGGCAAACTGATTCTTTTTACCCAGATTTTTGATAAAGTAGAGGTAGTAACCGGCAAATTTATTTTGGTAGTTGGCAACACCCAGTGGTATTGCTGTTGTAGGAGCATAACCAATTGATGCGTTCGTACCCGCAATGTACTCACCTTTAACAGACAATCCACCTAATACATCGGCAAACAACTGGAACTCACCGCCAAGCCAATTTCTTGAGATTGCATCGCCAATATTAGCTGTCTTTACGGTGGTGTAGTCACTTAAGTAAGTAGTAGTCGCAAATGATTTAAGAGCTCCGAAGTAGCCGTGTGCACCTAAATCAAGACCACCAAAGTTACCAAGCTTAACGTTATAGGTTACACGAGCCATCACATCTTTGAAATTGTCATAGTCTTTGTTTTCGTTGCTGTTAAGTTCCGTTCCGGCATTATTCTTGATTGAAAGGCCATCAGCACCATTGAATACAGCCAGTTGCATGTGAAGTGGAACATTAATTGGATTGAATTCCAATTTAGCACCAATCGCACGTTCGCCCGGATAAATCGCCCTGATAACTGCAGAACGTTCGGTTAATTCGCGCTGACTTGATGAATACTCAACTTCGTAGTTAGGGCGATTGAATTTACCAGCCCATAAACTAAATGCTTTTGACCAATGGTCGTTTGCTACAACGTAAGCATCTTTCAAAGAAAGAGCTCCCGGTGCAAAATCTGGTTGTAAAACAAATTTAACTCCATCTAGCGCCTCATAAGTGAATTTAACCCTCACTCTTCTAAGGGAGAAATAATTCTGAGAAGAAGAAAGAAGTGCGGGGCTTTCAAAATTTTGGTATTGAGCCTGAATGTATCCCGAAACTTTGATTTTCGTCAGTTTCGAGAGATCTGCCTCGTCTGTTGCTACTCTTTCGAGTAAACCATTTACTTTTTCGTTCAATTCCGAGATTTTCTCGGTCGCTGTTGGTTCCTGAGCTTTAATGTTAAGCGCAATCAGCATTACTAACAGGCACAAAATCGAATTAAGTCTTTTCATTTTTTTTAAGATTTTTTATTGTTCTTTATTTAACAATGCAAAGATTTCATATCAATGTTACACTTCTGTTACAGTCTGGTTAAATAATGTTACATCTGTATCGAATTCCTATTTCAAGATTGTTGTATAAAACAGGCTGCCGAAGATTTTCGAACAGTACAATCAGTATCTTGCATAATTATATTTAGTAACTCTGTTTTAAAATAATACTTTTGCCACTTGAATTTTTTGGATAACATGGCAATGAACAAGCTTAAATTTTTGCGGTACCTCACTTCTTCATCTTCTGTCAGACATAAAAATCTGATTTATAAAACTGTATTAGAGACTAGTGAAATAAACAGGAAAGACTTCGGAGTCGATTTCTCATGGGGAGTAGCTACCGCAGCCTATCAAATTGAAGGAGCGTGGGATTCAGAAGGGAAAGGTGAATCAATATGGGATAGGTTCACAAATAAAGCTGGCAATGTAAAGGACAAGACCAATGGTAACGATGCTACAGATTTTTATAATCGTTATGAAAGTGATTTAAAATTATTAAAGAATCTGAATTTTAAAAATTTTAGGTTCTCATTTTCGTGGCCCAGGATTTTGCCCGACGGGACAGGAAAAATTAATGATATGGGAATTGACTTTTATAACCGGATGATCGATCATTGTCTTGAGCTTGGAATCGAACCCTGGGCAATGCTTTATCATTGGGACTTACCTCAAAAACTAAGTGAGAAGGGAGGATGGACGAATCGGGATATAGTGGGTTGGTTTTCAGAATATAGCGACCTGTGCACGCGAAGGTTCGGCGACAGAATTCAACATTGGATGGTGCTCAATGAACCGGCCAGTTTTACAACATTAGGCTATCTTTCCGGTATGCATGCGCCTCAATATCATAATATTAATAAATTTCTGGCTTCGGTCCACCATGCGTGTCTTTGTCAGGCAGAAGGAGGGCGTATTATTCGTAATAATATAAAAAACAGCCATGTTGGAACTACTTTTTCGTGCGCATTTACAGAACCTCACAAGGAATTACCAAGCCATCAGCGTGCCTCACAAAGGTTGGATGTAATGTTAAACCGATTGTTCATCGAGCCTTCTTTGGGAATGGGTTATCCATATGGTGAACTTCCTTTTATACGAAAGATTGATAAATTTATTTTACCTCAGGATGTTGAAAATTTAAAATTTGAGTTTGATTTTATTGGGGTACAGAATTATTTCAGGGTGATCAGTAAGCCCTCCTTAATCCCTTTTATCTGGGCTAACCGCGTTAAACCAGATGATAAGGCCGAGGTGACAGAAATGGGCTGGGAGGTTTCTCCTGAAGGAATCTATAATATTATCATGCAATTTGCTAAATATCCGATAAAGGAAATTATTGTAACCGAAAATGGTGCGGCATTCCCGGATAAACTGGTGGATGGTCAGATTCACGATCAGCAACGAATCAGTTATTTCAAGCAATACCTGCACAACGTACTGAAGGCCAAAAATGATGGAGCCAATGTAACAGGATATTTCGCATGGACTTTTATCGATAATTTTGAGTGGGATGAAGGATTCAGACCAAGATTTGGAATTGTTTACAACGATTTTAATACTCAGCAACGAACCGTAAAGGATTCCGGATTATGGTTTAGTGATTTTCTCTCACGCTAAAGTGAAAGAGTTCCAATTATGTAATTGTCAATTCATAATGTTCTCCGACAGCTGGTGTATAAATGATCTTTATTGTAGATGTTCAGTATTACAGTGAATTAGTGCCAAGGCAATAAACCTTTCCGATGACTTATGGAATAGGAAGATGAATGGAATCAGCTTGTTTTTTAACCATTGATCATTGTCCATTTCCCCATTGACCATTTTAATCGTCACTATTATTTATTTTTTTTGTAACACCTTCGTAATTCCATTAGCGTTTCTTGGCAGAGATTAAATAATCATACCCAAATGGACAATAAACGAAATGTGGAGTTGGTGGTTCTTTCCGATATTCACCTTGGAACATCTGGATGCCAAGCTGTTGAATTATTAAAATATCTAAAAAGCATAAAGCCAAAGACACTCATCTTAAATGGCGATATTATTGATATCTGGCAATTTAAGAAGCGCTATTTCCCTAAATCTCATCTGAAAGTTATTAAACACCTCATCGGCCTGTCGTCTGACCGGTGCACCGTTTACTATATTACCGGTAATCATGATGAGATGTTTCGCCGGTTTACAGGAATGAGGATTGGTAAGCTGAAAATTCTTAATGATTTGAAATTGGAACTGGACGGTAAAACGGTTTGGGTTTTTCATGGGGATGTATTCGATGTGGTGATGCAGCATTCAAAATGGCTTTCTAAATTGGGCGCTATTGGATACGATTCGCTCGTCTCGCTGAACACCATGGTAAATTGGATGCTTCGAATGCTGGATTTAAATTTTAAACCAGTTTCATTTTCAAAGAAAATCAAGGAATCTGTGAAAGGAGCGGTGAAGTATATCAATGCTTTTGAAGATACTGTATCGGCCGCGGCAATCAGAAAAGGTGCTGATACTGTCATTTGCGGACACATTCATAAACCCGAAATGAGAACTATTAAAGTTGGGCACGAGAAGGTTGATTATCTCAATTCAGGCGACTGGATCGAAAATCTCACTTCATTGGAATACAATGAAGGTAACTGGAAAATTTTTAACTACAGAAATGATTATGTCGAGCAACCTGACATGGTCATTGCTGAACACGAAAAACTGGTCGATTTTAAAGTGAAAGACTTGTTTAATAATATGTTGGTTGAGTTTCATAATTAGCTGAATAACAGAAAATGAAAGTTTTATATGCAATTCAGGGTACCGGAAACGGTCACATCAGCAGAGCGCGTGAGATTATTCCTCATCTTCAGGATTATTGTCAGTGCGATATCCTGATAAGTGGCACACAGTGCGATATTGAACTGGATGTTCCGGTAAAGTATCGGTTTAAAGGTTTGAGTTTTGTGTTTGGCAAAAATGGAGGAATCGATATGTGGAACACGACCATGAATTCCAGCCTTCCTAATTTAAGACGCGAAATAGCAGAACTTAGAGTTGAGGATTACGATTTTGTGATCAATGATTTTGAACCTGTATCAGCCTGGGCTTGTGCCAGAAAGAAAGTACCTTGCATAAGTTTGAGTCATCAGGGATCATTATTGAGTAAAAAAGTTCCGCTGCCAAAAAAAACAGATTATTTTGGCAGTTACATTTTAAGAAATTATGCACCTGTTTCTCAGTGTCTTGGATTCCATTTTCAGTCGTATGATGAAAATATTTATACTCCGGTAATCAGAAAGCAGGTGAGGATGAGTATAATTGAAGAGCTTGATTATTATACAGTTTATTTGCCTGCCTATGATGATGAACGTTTAGTGAAGAAACTTTCTTATTTTAAAACTTCTAACTGGCACGTATTTTCCAAGCATGCCAAAACGGCTTATCAGATTGAAAATGTTATTGTCAAACCCATAACGAATGACGATTTTGTGGCAGATATGGCTAAATCGAAAGGCGTTTTATGCGGTGCAGGTTTTGAAACTCCTGCCGAGGCACTGTTTTTGAATAAGAAGCTAATGGTCATTCCAATGAAAGGGCAGTATGAACAGCAATGCAATGCTGCTGCCCTTGAACTGATGGGAGTACCTGTAATTCATAATTTTAAAAAGAAGCAATATCCGAAAATCAGCGAATGGCTTGATTCAGACAGTAAAGTAACCGTTAATTATCCGGACATAACCCGGTTAATTGTTCGGAAGTTATTTGAAATCAATGTACAAAAAGTGCTTCAAAACAATCAATGGGATTATGGATACCAACAAACACTTCGGTCTCCGGTTATTCAGCGGGCAGAATTTTAAGCATCTAAGATCTTGCGAAAGGTGAGGAAGCTTTTCCCGATTCAAATAGCTGAGGAGGAGAAGGAAACTCAACGCAACTTGTCTTCTGTGGGTATTATGAGCTCATAATTAGTGATATGCGTCTTTTGAGCCGCTATGATATTTTGTCGGTTGATGCTCTAAATTACAACTTTTTAAATTATTAGGTAAAACCAGATTTTAGTTTCATTAATTTCTGAAAAAATATTCTACTTTTGCGTCACGAATAAAAACGCGGAAGTAGCTCAGTTGGTAGAGCATCAGCTTCCCAAGCTGAGGGTCGCGAGT
>JBAXOA010000087.1:0-18414 GCA_037133495.1 Mariniphaga sp.
GATAACACAGGTGTTCCATCAGGCAATTAAAAAACAAATTATCTTCTGATGAAAAGGAAAATTTTAACCATTACACTTGTCATACTGAGCTTCGCTTTTTGGTCTTCAGCCAGTGGAAATAAAAAAGGCAAAACCTGGAAATTAGTCTGGGCTGAAAATTTCAACCACGATGGCGATCCCGATTCTGCAAAATGGTCATATATCAAAAAGTCAGGAGGTTGTTACCGGTATATGACCAATTCGAATAAAGACAGCTATGTCAGTCACGGCAAATTAATTCTGAGGGCAGCCGTAAATACCGATATTCAGGATACGACCCTTTATACGACAGGTGGCATACAAACACGTGGAAAGTACTCATTTTTATATGGGAAAATTGAAGTGCGTGCAAAATTAGGCGCGGGAAAAGGTTCATGGCCGGCCATTTGGCTGCTTCCTGAAAAAGACCAGCCTTTATATGGTGAAATTGATATTATGGAACATTTAAACCACGATTCGCTCTTTTATCAGACCATTCATTCCCACTACACTTTGAAACTCGGTTTTAGGGATAATCCACCCCATTCTGCCAAAGCACCCTATAGAGTTGGTAAATTTAACGTGTATGGACTGGAGTGGTACGCCGACCGGTTGGATCTTACAATTAACGGGAAGTGCACCTTGTCATATCCAAAAATTGTAACCGATAAGCCAGGCCAATGGACTTTTGATAAGCCGTATTATATTATTCTGAATCAGGCTCTTGGTGGTTGGGCAGGAAAGATAGACCCCAAAGAGCTTCCGCTTCAGATGGAAGTTGACTGGGTTAAGGTTTACCAACAATCTGAATTATAAATATTTGAAGTTATGAGAAAAGTATTAGCCTTTCTTTTTCCATGTTTTCTCTGCTTAAGTTTGTCAGCGCAAAAATCTTTGAATACTGTGCAGCAGGAATTTGCGGACTTAAGATTTGGAATGTTTATTCATTTCAATATTCCAACCTTCTCAACCGACGACTGGCCTGATCCAAATACACCTGTTTCAGCATTTAACCCAACAAAATTAGATTGTAATCAATGGGCGGCGGCAGCTAAATCAGCAAATATGAGTTATGGCTGTCTTACAACCAAGCATCATAGCGGCTTCTGCTTATGGGATACCAAATCCACCACCTATAATGTAATGAACAGTCCGGTAAAACGCGATGTCGTAAGAGAATATGTTGATGCTTTCCGCGCCAAAGGCTTGAAGGTTATGCTCTATTATTCGATTCTGGATACTCATCACAATCTTCGTCCCGGACATATCACGCAGAAACATATAGAAATGGTGAAAGAGCAAATTCACGAATTATTTAGCAACTATGGCGAAATAACAGCTCTTTTTATCGACGGATGGGAGTCTCCGTGGGCACGCATCAATTATGATGAAATTCCCTTTGAAGATATTTATCTGCTTATCAAATCGTTGCAGCCAAATTGTTTAATTATGGATTTAAACGCCGCAAAATATCCTTCATCAGCCTTATTTTACAGTGACATAAAATCTTACGAGCAAAATGCAGGTGAGAAAATGGACAAGGAGAATAATCAATTGGCCTCAATGTCTTGTCTGCCAATCAATAAACAATGGTTTTGGAAAAAAGATTTTCCGACGGGTTCAGTTAAAGATGCCGGATTTATAGTAAACGACAATATCATTCCATTAAACAAGGCATTTTGCAATTTCATTTTGAATGTAGCACCTAATCAGCAAGGGTTGATAGACGACAATGCACTTCAGCTTTTGAAAGAGATCGGTTCGTTATGGAAAAATGAAGGACCTGTAGCCCGATTGCCCATGAGTGTATCTCCGGTAATTTCCTCAAATATCGCAAAACACAAACCGGCTGATTCTTCGTGGAGCTGGGATATGCAAATTTCGGATTTTGGGAACGATGATAATTTTAAAACCTGCTGGGAATCCAATGTGCACATTAAAGATCCCAGGTATGAAGTTGATTTAGGGATTGAAAAACCGTTTAATCTTATTACAATTACTGAAGCAAGGAAAGGGGTTCAGAAGTATCGCATTCAGTATTTTGCAAAGGAAGAGTGGAAAACAATTATTGAGGGAACAAGCCTGCATACTGTAAAGATTCACCGGTTCGAACGGGTTTGGGGAAGCAAGGTGAGGGTTCTGTTCGATAGCTTCACGGCTAATCCTACAATTGCAGAACTTGGTGTATACAACGAGCGACGATAGGTAAGGACTTAATAAAATGGCTGCAATCTGTTCCCAACAACTATTTGCACTTTGGAGACTTTGACTTTTCGGGAATTGGAATTTATCTGAATGAATATAAAAAGCATCTTGCCGACAGAACTACATTTTTTGTTCCTGAAAATATTGACAAACTAATTGCTGACAATGGAAACAAAAAACGATATGACGAACAGAGAATAAACTTTAAAGTAAAAGGAGCAGGATCTTTTATCAGTTAAAATGAATTATAATGAAAAAATCTTTTTTATTTTTTGCATTACTATTTTTTGTTTTGGCAGCCAATGCAAAACAGCCACAGCTGACCAATTATGTGAATCCGGATATTATTCAGTAATGTTGAAGAGTTTTGGCATTATGGCCGAGCTGACCGCTACCCAACGGTGTGGTTTTCACCGGTACACCTTTCCTGAAAGTCCGAAATCAATGATTCGTTTCGATCTGGCCTATGGTGCAGGAGATGATGCTACGGTCGATTGTCAGTTTAAAAAATTAAATGCCACCACATTCGTAGGATATCGTATCTCTAAATCATCGTTTACGAAAGACCAGCGCATTTATTTTGCAGTCGAAATAAGTAAGCCGGTTACCGGATTTGTGCTTTTTCGGGATAGCACTATACTAAATTCTGCTGACGAAGCCACCGGAACCGATGTGAAGGCCTGTTTGATGTTTTCGACTAAAAAAGGTGAACAGGTGCTGCTTAAGGTTGGACTAAGTACGGCTAACATCGAAGGGGCAACGGAAGGACTTAAAGAAATTAAAGGTTGGAACTTCGAAGCAACAAAGAAAGAAGCTGCCAATATTTGGGAACAGGAACTCGGAAAGATTAAAATTACTTCAGATGACGAAGATTTTAAAGCTGTTTTTTATACCGCACTTTACCATAGTTATCTTTCCCCTATTCTTATCGACGATGCTTTTGGAAAGTACAGGGGCATCGACAAGCAGACGATCAGGGACGGCAAGAATATCTATACCATTCATTCACTTTGGGACACTTATCGGGCGGCGAATCCTTTGTTTACCCTTACACAGGAGAATCGCATTCCGGATATAATTAATTCATTACTTGAGTTTTATCGACAGTACGGTCTGCTTCCTGTTTGGGATTTGTATTTTTCAGAAACGAATGCCATGAAAGGTTATCATGCAGTACCTGTTGTGGCTGATGCAATGCTGAAGGGTTTTAAGGGCTTCGATTACGAGGAAGCTTATGTGGCGATGAAGGCAAGTGCCAACCAGGATATTCGCGGAACCGACTGGTACCGCAAGCTGGGGTACGTTCCATTCGAGAAAGACGACGGAAGCGTGACCTCTACATTGGAATATGCTTACGATGACTGGTGCATTGCCCAGGTAGCCAAAATGCTCGGAAAAACGGAGGACTACACCATCTTTATGAAACGCAGCAGTAACTGGGAAAATGTCTTTGATACTTCCCTTTTATTTGTAAGACCCAAAGATGCGGATGGCAAATGGATAACACCTTTTGATCCTTATAGCGAAGTGTTCAATAAGAAAAGGGCGTTTGCCGAAGGAAATGCGTGGCAATACACCTGGTATGTTCCGCAGGATGTATATGGATTGATCAGGAAGTTTGGCACCAATCAGCGATTTGCTGAAAAGCTTGATTCCTTGTTTACTTTAAAGCCGCCTAAAAGCATGTCTATCTGGCAATATGACGGATATATCGGGTTGGTTTGGCATGGAAATGAACCATGTCACCATATTCCATATCTGTACAACTATGTCGGAATGCCATGGAAGACAGCGGAAAGAGTAAAGCAGATCTGCGCATTCTACTACAATAAGCCCAAAGGCTTGTGTGGAAACGACGATTGCGGGCAAACCAGCGCATGGTATATCTGGAGCGCGCTTGGTTTTTATCCGTTGAATCCGGCGAATGGTGAATATGTGATTGGCACACCACTGGCCAAAAAAAGTGAGATTTCGCTAATAAGTGGAAAACATTTTACCGTGAGGGCAGAGGCGTTTAGTAATAAAAACACCTATGTTCAAAAGGCAACGCTCAACGGTCAGCCCTATACAAAGTCGTTTATCAGGCACACCGATATTACAAAAGGAGGGGAGCTGGTACTCTATATGGGAGAGAAACCATCGGCAACCTGGGGCACGAAACGGGAGGACTTTCCAAATTAAGCTTGTCATTCAATTTATTAATTCAATAATTATCTGAATATTCCGGACTAAGCTGGTTCTTCGTCACATTTGGGGACATACAAAATTGTATAAAAATACCGCTCAAATATTTGACAATCAGATAAATATATTCATTGCTCCTTCGTAATTCAGCGGGTATTTATTGTATTCAAGTAATTTAAAATCAATTACTTATGAGAATAAATCGCCTTATTAATCTTTCCAGATTCTTTATTCAAGACATTGAACAAAAAAATGGCAAAATCATCATTTTTGCTTCCATCAAATCCAGTCGATCCCAATGCCAATTTTATATTTACTAAAATTCCACTCCTTATTTCACAATCTCCATCTCTTTGAGTAAATAACCCGCACCGGCAAACTTATCAATGATAAAGAGGGCATAGTGCATATCGAGCGCGATATTCCGGCATTGATCCGGATCATAAGCAATGTCACTCATCGTACCTTCCCAGCAACGGTCAAAATTTAAACCGATCAATTCACCGTTGGCATTCACCACCGGGCTACCCGAATTCCCTCCGGTAGTGTGGTTTGAAGCACAAAATCCAACGGCAACATCTCCGGATTCATTGGCGTACTGTCCAAAATCCTTCGTCTGATACAATTTACTTAGTGATGCCGGCACCCTATAATCATAGATCTCCGGATTATTTTTTTCGATAATGCCTTTTAAAGTCGTGAAATGGTTAAATACAACTCCATCAGCAGGTTTGTATCCTTCTATTTGTCCATAAGCAACACGCAATGTCAGATTGGCATCCACCATCATCCGTTTCCCGGAATTCATTTCCAATATCGCCGCTGTGTATCTTTTCTGAACAGCCTCAATATCTGCTGTTATGATTTTATAGTTTTGATCAACTGTAGCCTGATAATGTTGTCTGATTATTTTAAAAAGGGCATAAATTGGATCTTTTTGTAATTTTTTGATCGATTTTGCATTGAAACCATCCAGCAATTTATTGATATTCACACTGTCTGTCAGGAATGATTTTCGGTAGGTAATTGCTGTATAATGATCATTGCCGATCGCAGAAGCCAGCTTGCCAAGCTGCTCCGGTATGAATTTGGGATCGGTCTTTTCAACATAAATTTTCAAAAGAGCCGACCAAACCCGTTCGTCTGTTGTTTGATCATAATTTTTGAAATAAACGGCAAGAGATTCTTTAAGCCTTCGGACTTCTTTATTGAGCAGCTCTTTGTCGGTGATGGTCTCAAGCAGTTCAAATCTGGCAGCGAGGGTAAAGATATCGGAACCACGTTGAATACATTCTGTGTAATAGTCAAATGCAGCCTGATAGGGGAGGTATTTTACGTAAAGCTTGCTGAAATCGGAAAGTACACTTCCATATTTTAACACTTTCTGCGGATCAGATGCGACCCATTTGTCAAATTCGGCTTCACCCTCTTTTTTTACATTAAAGGCATCCAAACGCTCCAATCCTTTGACTTCGCCCTGCCATTTTTTCCATGCATTGGCAGCGGAAACATATTTGCCGGCATATTGAATCCTGATTTTGGGATCAGTTTTCATTCTTTCTGCCCAGATAGTTAGTTTTGCAGTGCGTATTGACACTTTCGCAGGATCACTCTGATTCATAATTAAATTCACCGCCTGTGATGGAATATAGCGCTGGGTTGTACCCGGATATCCAAAAACCATAGTAAAGTCTCCTTCTTTCACCCCCTTCAGACTGATGGGAAAAAATTTCCTGGGTTTGTAAGGTACATTGTTAGCAGAGTAATTGGCAGGTTTATTGTCTTTGCCGGCATATATTCTGAAGAGAGAGAAGTCGCCTGTATGACGCGGCCAGACCCAGTTGTCGGTATCTCCGCCAAATTTACCAATGGCAACAGGTGGTGCACCCACTAAACGGATATCTTTAAAAACTTCGTATACGTAGATAAAGTATTGATTGCCATTGAATATTGGCTTAATGTCGGCTGAATAACCGGTTCCACTCAGATACGCTTTTTTGATTTTTTCACTGTTCTTGATCAGCGTGTCGCGTCGTGCAGTCTGATTCATTGGATCGGTAATGTTTTTAAGCATTTTATCGGAGACATCTTCCATTTTCACCAGGAACTGAACAGTCAAACCAGGATTGGTAAGCTCTTCAGATTTGTTCATCGCCCAGAAACCGTTGGTGAGGTAGTCGTGTTCAACTGAGCTGTGCTCCTGAATTTGTCCAAATCCACAATGGTGATTCGTGATCAACAGACCGTCAGCAGAAATAACTCCACCAGTGCAGCCACCACCAAAAAGAACAACCGCATCCTTCATACTTGCATGATTGACACTATAAACATCTTCAGCAGATAGTTTAAAACCCATTTTGGCCATTTCCTCAATGTTGTACTTTTGAAGTAACGATGGAATCCACATCCCCTCTTTGGCAAATAAACCAGTTGATACCGTGATGAAAATCAGAAAAATAAAAAATAGACGCAGCATTTTGTGAAATTTTAGAATGGTATAGTTCAGAACTTTAATAACTCTTCATACAGCCGTTGTACCGGTAATCCCATCACATTAAAATAGGAACCTTCGATTCTTTCAATAGCAATGTAACCGATCCATTCCTGCACGCCATACGATCCGGCCTTATCATAAGGTTGGTAATTGGTAAGGTAATAGTCAATCTCGCTGTCGGATAAATCTTTAAAATAAACGTCTGTGGTGGCCGAGAAGGCAACTTGCTTCTCCTTGGTTGTGAGACAAACTCCGGTAACGACCACGTGTTTTTTACCCGACAGTTGCCGAAGCATAACTGCAGCATGTTCATAATCATTGGGTTTACCCAGAACAGTGCCGTCGATCCATACTATGGTGTCGGCAGTAATCACCAGTGTGTCATTGCGAAGTTCCTCTTCAAAAGGTTCAGCCTTTAATTTTGCCAGATAAACAGGGATTTCTTCCATCGATAAACCGTCGGGAAAAACTTCGTCAATCTCGTGAATAATCACTTCGAACGGAATGTTTAACCCCGCGAGCAGCTCCCGCCGGCGTGGCGATTTGGAGGCAAGTATTATTTTTTTATCCGTTAACATAATTTGCTTTTATCAAAACATCTCCCAGTTCATCGTTTCGCAATCAATCCATTTGCCCTGTGAACGCAGTACCTGTTCAAGAACATCGCGGACACATCCTTCACCACCGTTTTTATCCGAAATGTAATGTGAAATGGCTTTGATCTCCGGCGCGGCATCATTGGGGCATACCGGCACTCCGACAATCTTCATCGCAGGATAATCGGGTAAATCGTCACCCATATACATCACATCATCAGCGGATAAATTGTGTTTTTTGAGAAAATCGTACAGACTCGGCAATTTTTTCAATGACCCGGTATATAAATCTTTAATTCCTATCTTTTCACATCGCTTTATCACTTCAATTGTTTTTCCACCAGTGATTACACATACCGGAAATCCAATGCGTATTGCATACATCATAGCAAATCCATCTTTTAAATTGGATGTCCTGATTGTTTCTCCGTCTGGGATGAGTACTTGTGTTGTAGCAGACAAAACCCCATCCACGTCAAAAATAAATGCTTTAACTTTCGTCAATTCTTCTTTAAAAAATGCCATTGTAACTATTTGTGTGTTTGAATAATTCTTTCACTGATTTTTGAGTAAATAAACTGAAGATCAGGATGGTTTTTAAGCATAGCAATGTGCTTGTCAATGACCATATGATCATTTCGGACAGCTGGTCCCGTTTGTGATTCTTTGGGTGATTGGTTAAAAATTTTCATTGCAGTTTCAAGGATTAGTGGTTTGAGAATTTCAAAACCGAGTCCTTTTTCTTCCAATAATTCCTTCCCTATATTGTAGAAATGGTTAACAAAATTACAGGCAAAAACTGCTGCAAGATGGATCTGTTGTCTTTGTCCGGAATCAAGCAGCTGAATATTCTGAGAGACTGATTGCGCCAGATTAGTTAAAATCTCCAGATTTTGGGGCGTATTGGCTTCAATGCAGATGGGAATAAGATCGAATTCAACTTTTTTTGTGACTGTAAAGGTCTGGAAAGGATAAAAAACGCCAAAATTTGTGCAGAATGGAGCAAGAATATTCATAGGAATACTTCCGGCCGTATGGACGATCAATGCTTGTTTACCGGCAAGTTGGGCGCACACTGTTTCTATCGCATTGTCATTCACTGCGATGATGTAAATATCCGGATCCGGTGACAAAAGCATTAATTCTGTGGTAAAAGGACACTTCAGTTTAGATGCCAGTTTAGCCGCGTTTTTCGATGTCCTAGACCAAACTTGTAAAATATGATGCCCTTTTTCTGAAAGAGCCGTTCCAAGCTGAGTTGCAAGGTTTCCGGCTCCGATCAAACAAATCCTCATGCAATTCGATTTTTTTACAAAAATATCTTTTAATAGCTATAAAATCGAAACAACTGCGTTACATCATTCAAACATTTAAAAAATAACCTTAAATTTGCTCCCCGAAACAGAAATTTAAAATTATTCTCAATTTAATACTTTAATTATGACCAAGTACGTTTATACATTCGGTAACGGACAAGCTGAAGGCGGAGCAGGGATGAAGAACCTGCTTGGAGGAAAAGGTGCCAACCTCGCAGAGATGAACCTTATTGGCGTTCCTGTTCCTCCGGGTTTCACTATTACTACCGAAGTTTGTACGGCTTTTGTTGACAAAGGGAGGGTTGCTGCTTTCGAAATGATCCGCGAAGAGGTACAAAAAGCCGTAGCTTATGTTGAAGAACTGACTGCAACACAATTTGGTTCCAAGGAAAATCCTTGTTTGCTTTCAGTACGCTCAGGTGCAAGAGCATCGATGCCGGGTATGATGGATACCATCCTTAATCTTGGACTAAACGATCTTGCAGTTGAAGGAATTGCTAAAAAATCAGGTAATGAAAGATTTGCCTGGGACTCTTACCGCCGGTTTGTTCAGATGTACGGTGATGTCGTATTAGGTCTAAAACCTCACAGTAAAGAAGATATTGATCCTTTCGAAGAGATTATTGAATCGATGAAGGAGGAACTAGGAATCAAACAAGATACCGATTTTACAGTCGCCGATCTTAAGGTTTTGGTTCTTAGGTTTAAACAGGCAGTTTTGGAAAAAACAGGTAAAGAATTTCCTTCCGATCCATGGGAACAATTATGGGGTTCTGTTGGAGCTGTATTCGAAAGCTGGATGAACGACAGAGCGATTTATTACCGCAAATTGAATAATATTCCTGTTGAATGGGGAACTGCTGTTAATGTACAGGCGATGGTTTTCGGAAATATGGGAAATAACTCTGCCACTGGTGTTGCATTTACACGCGACGCTTCTACAGGGGAAGATATTTTCAACGGCGAATACCTTATTAATGCTCAGGGCGAAGATGTTGTAGCCGGTATTCGTACCCCTCAGGAAATTACACTTGAAGGATCACACCGTTGGGCTGCTCTTCAGAATGTAGCTGAAGAAGAACGTGCTGCCAATTTCCCTTCTCTCGAGGAAGCGATGCCGGTTGCATTTGCTGAGCTGATGGTGATTCAGCAGAAGCTCGAAAACCACTACCACGATATGCAGGATATTGAGTTTACGATTCAAAATGGTAAACTTTGGTTACTCCAGACACGTAATGGCAAACGCACCGGTGCTGCAATGGTGAAAATGGCTGTTGATATGCTTGAAGAAGGTTTTATTGATGAGAAGACTGCATTGATGCGTGTTGAGCCAAATAAACTGGATGAATTGCTTCACCCTGTTTTTCATACTGAAGCGCTTTTGTCAGCAAAAGTGATTGCCAAAGGTTTGCCAGCGTCTCCGGGTGCTGCAACGGGTCAGATCGTATTTTTTGCCGATGAAGCTGCAAAATTCGAAAACTCTATCCTTGTACGTATCGAAACATCACCTGAAGATCTTGAAGGGATGGTTATTGCAAGGGGAATCCTTACTGCACGTGGCGGTATGACTTCTCATGCAGCTGTTGTTGCCCGCGGAATGGGTAAATGCTGTGTGTCGGGTGCCGGATCGATGCGTATCGACTACAAAACCAGAACCTGTGAATCAGGAGGTAAATCATATAAGGAAGGCGACTGGATTTCATTAAATGGCTCAACAGGAGAGGTTTATGAAGGAAAAGTTAAAACTCAGGAAGCGGCTTTAAGCGAAGATTTTGCGAAATTAATGAGCTTATCCGACAAATTTTCCCGTATGAAAGTCAGGACCAATGCAGATACTCCTAAGGATGCCGTGATAGCAAGGCAGTTTGGAGCAAAGGGGATTGGTCTTTGCCGCACAGAGCATATGTTCTTTGAAGGCGAAAGGATCAAAGCAATGCGTGAAATGATCCTGGCATCCGACATCAAGGGCCGTAAGCTGGCATTGGCAAAACTATTGCCTTATCAGCGCTCCGACTTTGAAGGTATATTTGAGGCAATGGCAGGATATGGTGTTACAGTTCGTTTATTGGATCCGCCATTACACGAATTTGTTCCTCATCAACAAGCTACCCAAAAAGAACTGGCTGATGAGATGGGTATTTCTATCGATCAGATTCGGATAAAAGTTGCCGAACTGGAGGAGTTTAACCCTATGTTAGGTCACCGTGGATGCCGTTTGGGAATCACTTATCCTGAAATTACAGAGATGCAGTCGCGTGCAATCATTGAGGCCGCACTGAATCTTAAAGCCAAAGGAATTGATGCACGTCCGGAAATTATGGTTCCTCTGATTGGTACAGTCGCTGAATATAAAAATCAGGCTGATATTATTAACGCTACTGCCGAAGCTGTTTTCGCTGAGAGAGGCGTCAGGATTGACTATCTCGTAGGAACGATGATTGAAGTTCCCCGTGCTGCTTTAACTGCAGATGGAATTGCCAAGGAAGCACAGTTCTTCTCTTTTGGAACAAATGATCTTACGCAGATGACAATGGGATTTTCGCGCGATGATGCCGGAAAATTCTTGCCTGCCTATCTTGATAAAGGGATCCTTAAACAAGATCCTTTCCAGGTTCTGGATCGTCAGGGTGTTGGCCAGCTGATCGAAATGGCAGTTGCAAAAGGGCGGTCTACCCGTCCGGACATTAAATTGGGAATCTGCGGTGAACATGGTGGAGAGCCTAGCTCCGTCGAATTCTGTGATCATGTAGGTCTTGATTATGTGAGCTGTTCTCCTTTCAGGGTACCAATCGCAAGATTGGCTGCTGCTCAGGCAAATCTCAAAAAACAATAGGGTCAAACGATTCGTTTATCATAAAAAAAGGTGCTGTGAGGCACCTTTTTTTATGATCTTAAACTTCATAGGACACTGGCCTTATTGATTTTTCATCACTTTATTCCTTCCTTTTCTTTTTCTGATTGTCCGGTGTTTATATTCATTCGAAATGATGCTTATATTGCCATCTGTTTCAAGCACAGCTAAATCGACTTCACGGATTTCAGATACGCCGTGTTCTCTTACTGCCTCCAAAATTTCTTCACGGGTAATACGAGCACGATTCATATTGGGTTCGTTCAGCTGCCCTTTATAGATAAGTAGGATCTCGGCACCTTGAACCATCGTATTCAATGCAGGGAATTTGAACAAAAGATATTTCAACAGGAAATTAGCAATAAAAAGGGTGGAGGCAGCCACCAGGCCTCCGGCTAATGAAGAATCGGAGCCGACCATTGCATTTTGAACTGCATTGCTGATTAGTAAAATAAAAACTAAATCAATAATCGACAGCTGTGCCAATTCCTTCTTTCCAAACAATCTGATTGCTGCAATAATAAATGCATAAACAGCCAGACTGCTTAGCGCAATTCTGAGGTATCCTTCCAATAATTCCATATTTCTCTATTTATTTTATGGGATATTATCCAATCACAGAAACTCCGATTAGCTTACCAATTCCGAAGGTAATAGCCGCTGCCATCAAACCGAATATTACTTGTCTGAATCCTGAATACCAAACGCTTTTGCCGGTAAACAAGGTGATTGAAGAGCCGATCAGAAATAATCCTAATCCACTAAAAACAGTGCTGATAATGATTGCCTGAGTTCCTCCGGTAAAGAAAAAAGGGATAACCGGAATTATAGCTCCTATCGCGAATAAAATGAAGGATGTAACTGCAGCTTCCATGGCCGACCCTTTTAGATCTTCTTTGTTAATTCCCAATTCTTCCTTTATCAAAACTTCATGGGCGAGCTCTGTATTTGAAATGATCTCTTTTGCCATTTTTTTTGCCTGTTCTTCCGGTATCCCTTTTGATTGGTATATCAGTGCCAATTCCAGCTCTTCACCTTCAGGGTTATTTTCCAATTCTTCCATTTCGAGTTGCATTTGATTCTCATAGAGCTCTTTGGAGCTTTTTACCGAGATCCATTCTCCCAAAGCCATCGATAAAGCGCCTGCTAATAATCCCGCTATTCCGGTCAATAGTACTGAGGTATTTGATCCATTTGTTGCACCGGCGATTCCCATCACCAGACTGAAATTCGAAACCAGACCATCATTCCCTCCCAAAACGGCAGCTCTAAGGGCATTCCCTCCAATTGACCGATGGCGCTTTTCGAATTTTGCCAGATTAGATCCAGATACATTGGGATTGTTGTACAAAATGTTCTTTAGAATCGTAACGTGCGCAGTATCTGAAATTGAACTTGCCAGGTTATTATTTTTTCTTGAATTAACCAGCGCAGAGGAAATACTCTTTTCAGTGTCCAAAAGGACTCCTAAAACATAGTCGTAACCCAATATTTTTCCTATTGTGTTCAGTATTAGTGCTCTGGTAGATGGGCTTGGTAATTTAGAAGTATCTAAATTATTCTTCGTCATAAAGGCAATGGCATGTCCCTGTTCAATTTCACTCATCTGGCGAAAGACATGCGCAACATTTGGGTCTTCCTCATGATCTGCAAGCACTTTATAAAGAAAACTTGCGTCAATTTCGGTCTGGATATTTTTTAAACTAATCATTTTTTTATTCTGATTTGAAGTCAACAGCGGATGCTATTGATCTAACAAATTTATGATAAAATTCGAAAGGGGAACAATCCGAATTGCCAATACTGGTTTTCTCTGGGATTATTATTAAACCAGTGCGTCTAATGCAACTCTATTATGAATATAAACAGCGCATTAGATCTGTGATTAGGAGGGAAATTATTTTATATAATCGACTGCCGCAAAGGTTCTTTTTATCCCTTTTGAATATTTCACCCTGGGATATCCAAATATTACAAATAATCCCTCACGGCTTTGGTATTTAATCCCATATTTCTCCCTGAACTTTCTTGATTTCTGTCCATATTGGATAAAAGGGTGAATTCCACCCACCATGCAAGTTCCCAATCCGAGCGATTCTCCTGCAATCATCGCATAAGTTGCTGAAATTAACGAGTCAGCAGGGTCGGTAAAAGGAGAGCTATAGAAATACATCGCTAACGGAGCATCGTAAGTGACCACATCAATGCCCGCTTTCATACTGTTAGTATAAATATGAAAAACGGGCTTAATGAAATTACGAAACATTTCGTCATTCGATTTGCCCCAGAATATTCGCATCACAGCCAGAAACCAATCTGAAACGAACCATTTCAAACTTTCTAAAAACCCGCAAAAATCTTTCGAGAAATTCCGAACCTTCTCCTTCGAATCCAAAATCATGACATGTACATCCGACGGCGGAATACCCATTGGAGCTGTAAGCGCTGCGGCAATGATTTTTTCGACAATTTCCTTTTCAACTGGCTCGTCTGTAAACTCCCTGATACTTCGTCTTCGTTTTAGCAGATTAAGCAATTGGTCGTAACCGGCAGATGATTCCTTTTCCGGCAGATCGAACAGATTATCCGGGGTTAATTCCCTTCCGTGAATCTCAATGGCACCTGTGGGACAAATTGCCATACAATGACCACAACCGACGCAGCCGAATAAGGGATTGCTGGTTAGTGCAACCTTCATATTAATAATTTCATAGCCGAAATCCTTGCAGACTGTAACGCACAATCCACAACCGTTGCATTTAGCCTGATCGATTTTGATTTCAGCTCTTTCCCTGGTTCTTGAAGTTGGAACAGCCATGATTTTAACTCCTTTCTTAAGGTTGGGTAACAACAAATTTAAACCAAATAATTCAATTATCTTTGCGGTTTAACAACATAAACTTTGATGGGACGAGTTTTATCCATCGATTATGGGAATAAACGTGTCGGATTGGCTGTGACTGATCCGCTGAAAATAATTGCTTCGAGGTTGACAACTATTGCAGCAGAAGAGGTGTGGACATTTTTGGCTGATTATTTTACGCGTGAGGATGTTGAACGGGTACTGGTTGGTTATCCAAAGCAACTAAATAACGAGCCATCTGAAGCTATCCGGTACATTAATCCTTTCCTGAAGAAATTTCAGAAAATATATCCGAATATGCCATTAGAGCTTATGGATGAGAGATTTACTTCTAAGATGGCATTTCAAACCATGATTGATGCAGGTGTAAAAAAGAAAGATCGTCAGAACAAAGCGACTATTGATGGTGTTAGTGCTACAATAATCCTGCAGTCGTATCTTGAAGGACAGAAATTTTTAAAGTAAAAAAGCATGATTTATCCAATAACAGTTTACGGTGACCCCGTACTTCGAAAAGTAACCACCGATATTGCTCCTGATTTTGCTGAGCTGGATAAATTGGTCGGAGATATGTTTGAGACAATGCATAATGCCGAAGGGATTGGTTTGGCAGCTCCTCAGATTGGTCTCACTTCACGTATTTTTGTGGTCGATCTCTCGCCTCTTGGAGAGGATGAACCTTTGCTGAAAGATTTCAGAAAGGCATTTATCAATCCGTATATTATTCAAAAGGAAGGCGAAAAGGTATTGATGGATGAAGGTTGCCTGAGCATTCCTGGAATGCGCGAAGATGTTCTTAGGTTCGATACTATCAGAATTAAGTATTTCGACCAGAACTGGGTAGAATACGATGAGGTCTATTCCGGATTTACATCCCGTGTTTTGCAGCACGAATACGATCATCTTGAAGGAATTATGTTTGTTGACTATTGTTCTCCGTTTAAAAAAAGAATTATTAAAGGAAAGTTAGCTGATATCTCAAAAGGACAGGTAACAACGAGTTATAGAATCAAAGTGCCAAGGACTTAAAAACTCCGGATTTGTAGTTGTTAAGTCATTTATATTATGGTCTTTATGAATATATTGATCATTAACAATTGATTATTGACCTTTGATCATTGAAAAAATGATGAGCACAAAGACGATCTCACAAATTTTAGTCCAATCTTCGTTGTCACATTCCGATCTGGAAAAACTCCTCATGTGTGAAGGGGAGGATAAACTGCTGATTTTTAAAACAGCTGCTGAGATTAAAAACGCATTTGTTGGTAATAAGGTTTATTTCAGAGGGCTAATAGAATTTTCGAATGTTTGTGATAAAGATTGCTATTATTGCGGGATCAGGCGGTCGAATACTTCGGTCAGGCGCTACAATCTATCAGATAATGAAATCCTTGATGCCGCTCGCTATGCCGATGAGAATAAGTTTGGCTCTCTCGTATTGCAATCCGGTGAAAACAGTTCTCCCGCTTTCACGCAACGGATTTCAAATCTGGTCACGAGGATAAAGCAATTAAGCAACGGCCGGCTGGGGATCACTTTATCTGTTGGTGAGCATCCCGAACAGGTATACCGGCGCTGGTTCGAAGCGGGCGCTCATCGTTATCTGCTGCGCATCGAAACAACCAATCAATCGCTTTATCATAAATTACATCCGGAGGATGAGCTGCATGATTTTAACCGTCGGCTTGAATGTCTTTATTCGCTGCAGTCGTTAGGCTATCAGACCGGTACCGGAGTGATGATTGGCTTGCCATTTCAAAAGACTGGTGATTTGGCAAATGATCTTCTCTTTTTCCAAAAGATCGGAATCGATATGGTTGGGATGGGACCTTATATTGAACATTCTGAAACCCCGCTTTATGCCCTTCGTCATCAACTTTTACCGATTCAGGAACGATTTAATCTTTCACTGAGAATGATAGCAGTTCTTCGAATCCTGATGCGAGATATTAATATTGCAGCGGCAACCGCACTTCAGGCAATCGATCCGCTTGGCCGGGAGAAAGGGATTAAGGCAGGAGCCAATATTATCATGCCCAATATTACGCCGGGTTTATATCGCAACGATTACAGTTTGTATGAAAATAAACCTTGTGCTGACGAAGAACCTGCTCAGTGCAAAGGCTGCCTCGATGCCAGAATTGCACTTACCGACAGCGAGATAGGATATGGTGAGTGGGGTGATTCAATACATTTTAAAAACAGGAAAAACAAAGGCTTCAACTTTTAAGCCCGAATCACGGATTTGTCTTTGAAATTCATTATATTTGTTTAATAGCAAATATTCGGCTGATTTCCAGCCTATTATTCACCCAATAAATTTATATCATGGAACCTCTTATCCCTTTATTGAGCATTGTCTTAATTTTGTTATTCATCGCCGGAGTCCGTATTGTAAGACCCACTAATCGTGCCTTGGTTGAGCGGTTTGGAAAATACCATCATTTTGCCGGATATGGATTCAACTGGATCATACCGGGCATCGATAAGATGTATAAGATCAATATTACAGAGCAGATGATTAATGCAGAGCCCCAAGAAATTATCACAAACGATAACCTTAATGCAAAGGTTGATGCTCAGGTTTACTTCAAGATAAAGGCAGATGAAGAGAGCGTAAAAAATTCACAATACAATGTTAATAGTATTGAATATCAAATTGTAAACCTTGCAAGAACTACGCTAAGGAATATTATCGGGACAATGACGCTGAAGTCGGCAAACAGCGAACGTGGTAAAATTAACAAGGAACTTCATGCCACACTTCTTGATGAAACGATGAACTGGGGAATTGAAATTGTCCGTACCGAACTTAAGGAGATTGACCCTCCAAAGGATGTGCAGGAGACGATGAACAAGATCGTGAAAGCTGAAAATGAAAAGATTGCTGCCATAGATTTTGCGACAGCTACTGAAACCAAGGCTGATGGTGAGAAACGTGCCGAAATCAGACGTGCTGAAGGGATAAAACAAGGTGCTATTTTACGTGCTGAAGGCGAGGCTCAGGCTATTCAACTGGTAAACGAAGCTGCAGAGAAATATTTTGTTGGAAATGCTCAGCTTTTGCGGAGAATTCAAGCCATGGAGACTTCGTTGAAAGATAATTCAAAAATTGTTGTCCCTACGGGTTCCGACCTTGTTAATGTGATGGGCGAAATGGGAGGCGTACTCCCAATCAATACAAAAAAAGACAGAGCCATTCCTTCTTCTGAGCAGATGAAAAGTTAAAATAGCAGGTGAGTACTTAAGTAATCGCAAAGATTTATTGCCGTCTTTTTTGACTTTTATTTTTATTTGAAAATGATCTCTGGTAATCACTGAATTATTAAATAAATATTTCGGTGCTTTGCACCTTTTGGTCTAAAACGATTAATCTTCTACAAATATCGCGGTGCTCTGCACCTTAAAAAAACAGGAAAGCAGCAGAGCTGCGAAATATTTGTAGAAATATTTCTATTGAGTACGATTCTTAAGGTGCAGAGCACCGCAACGTAATATTCAACATTTTTAGCCACGGCGTGGCTGAATTTCAATAACCCCCGGTGAAGCTTGCGTAACCGGGGGTCAATCAGGTAAGCTAAATGCCAGCCACGGAGTGGTTGAATATTAATTCGGGTTTTACAGATAAAAAATCGGCTGGAGATTATAAAAACGTGCGGTCTATTTTCCGTGGGTTGACACCGTTATACGGTAATTCAACCCCTTCGGGGCTAAAAAATGAGCGGTCCATTTACCGTGGGTTGACACCCACGGTTATTGAGATTTTCGCTCTTTCAGAGCTCAGCCTGTGCAAGATTATGATTTTAGCCTGTTGACGGATGACCTTAAAAATATGCATATCCGAAAATTTTCCACTCCTAATCGGTTCCCTTTTTCACTTCTTC
>JBAXOA010000088.1:0-18365 GCA_037133495.1 Mariniphaga sp.
GTGACCAAACAGACCAACGGGTATGAGTTCCGTCGACATCAATGAGGTTGTAGCGGGTAATGATCAGCTGGTCTATAATTTTCTTCACATGATTCCGGATCAGAATTTTCTCTTCTTCGCCGGCAGCCAGTTCATAATAAAAGAAATAGCCCATCATGTGCCCGTCCATTTCGTCGCTGCTGGTATCGCCCTTCCACAGCCATTTGCCATCTGCGGACTTGTGCCATCGTTCCTCTACCGGTTTAAAGCGGGGGTCGGTCACCAATTCATCAGCAAGTTCTTTTTTAGAATAGGTTTTATTGGGATCATTCACCTGTTTCCAGGAAACCGGGACAATTGATCTGGCAAAAAAACCTTCCGTTCCCGTTACTGTTTGCAAATATTTCAAAAATTCGAAGGCTTTACGTGCCTTTAATTTCGCATCTTCATCTTTCGTGACTGCATACCTGAAACTCTCCATGGCCAGATAGCCGCTGGTATATTCGCCGTCGTTATCATCATCAGAATTACGCCACGAAGCGGTATCTCCCGGAATCTCAAGCTTCAGAATTCCGCAAGTCCAGGGATCACGCATATGCTTCTTCATCAGCTGGCCATAAAAATTTTTCTCTTTATCCGCCAAAGTCATTAGCTGCCGCTTAATCTCACTCACTCCGTTAAGTGTTGCAATCCAAGCATTTCCGTCAGCATCAAAAGCGATATCTGTAACTTTGTTGTTTGTCAACCATCTTTTGCTGAATCGCAGTGAGTGCGTTCCGTCTTTTGCAAAACGAACTACACCAACATCGGTTCCCACCCACATCACCCCATCGGGTGACTTGCGAATACAATTTACATGAGCAGAAGGAATACCGTCGCTGGGCGTCAGGTTTTTGATTAAACGATCTTTCTCTCTGACCGTTACGCCACCTAAGACTCCTGCCCAAATATTACCCTCAGGGTCGAAAGAGATAGCATGGACATAACAACTCATTAAATCGGAAACATCCTGATATAGCTTTGTTGTGCCATTCTTGCAAAGATAGAGTCCAACATCTGTTGCAACCCACAGATTTCCTTCCGTATCGGTGACAGCATCCCGAACAGTGCGTGAAATTTTGTACTCCTGCTGTTCCCATACATTGGCCTTGAAACGCCAGATTCCATAAGGACCCAAGGCATAATTTCCGTTTCCATCCTTACATATTTCAGAGATCGGTGGCTTAACACCCTCTTCTTTTTTAAGCTGATGGTTACTATACCTGTAAATGCCATCCCATGTCCCAAGCAAAACATCACCATTGTCATTCACTGACACTGCATACGCGGGACCCCGGTTCTGTCCGGAAATAACAGGTTCCCAATTCCGGACTCCGTATTTTTTGCAAAAAACTCCTGAAGCAGTGGCAATCCACACATTTGCTTCTTTATCAACGGCAATACTCCTTACTTCGTTATCGGTCTTTTCATCACTGATTTTATAGCCATCATGAGATTCCTGAATAAACAGGGTATCCTGACAAGCAGGTGTCTCTTGTTTTAACTCCTTCTTTTGGGGCACATCCATACATGAATTTAAACCCAATGAGATAAGGCTCCCGTAAATCAAAAGGTGAGCCTTGGATACGCAATATTTCAAATTTATCATAATTTATAAGTTAAGTGTCCGTTCACATTCCCCCGCAGATAATTTGTTTTTCAGTATGTTATCAATACACAATGCAATAATTAAGTTTTTAATAATTCAGTAATTATCAGAATGAGCTCTCCAGCTACACTTTCCTAAATCAAAATCTGAAAAAACAGCTTTAAAGCTCGACTTCAGCGGGCTGCAGGCATAAACGCCTATCCTTGCAACATTAACCGGATGGTGCATATGAAAAATCCTCATTTGCTGATAGGTTATGCCATCAGATGAATCCGAGATGCAGAAATCCTGTCCCCGACGGCTCAGCCGGTACCACATAACTGTCACCTTGGTTGGAATATCGGTAGATGCCCAATCCGAAAAACCCAGATTTGTGACTACCGAACCAAGGCGTGCAAATTGTTTATTTTCATACTCTACGGATGCCTTCATCCAGTTTTCGCTGTCTTGATAAAGAATAATTCCACATTGATCATATTGATTAACAGCCAGATATTCAGCTTTCACCTCAAAGGTAAAGTCACCTTCAACTTGTGTTACGAAAGTATGTCCATTGTCATTTTTGAAACCATAATAAGTACGTTGCCAGAAATCCGTCTCCGGATCGGTGATGATTGTTAAACTGTCATTCTCCAGTTTGAATAGCTCCGGCTGATTAATCCATTCAAATTCCAGCAATTCTAATTTGCTTTTACGATTTTCAGAAGCTTCCATGGAATATAAAGTATTTTCTAATTCTTACCTGTTGTAAAGACATAGTAACCTGAATGAACCTTCACCAAATGACAACTATCGGAATAACCGAGGTACTCAATCCCCTTTACCTGCGATAAAGGTAATCCTCCTTCGCTGATTTTCGCTTCCTTATCTCCCGGAATATAAACCAATGCTGTTGTGTTAAAAGGAACTTCCACTTTTAAAGTAAACCTTCCGGGAATTCTAGTCCATTCGGAAGAAATTAAACCTCTAATTGTTTCGATCCGTCCTTTTGCCGTATTCAGATTTCTCAAAAGTAATGGTTTAACCTGAAAAATGGAAAATGCCGGATTACTTTCATCGAGCCTTATGCCCGCCATATATTTGTAAAACCAGGCATCAATACTACCCATCATCACATGGTTTTTCGACTGTTTTAATGTCCAGAATTCACACATTGTGGTGTATTTGGTCATCATATCGTTCCAGCCTGGCGAAGTTTTTTGATTAATTATCCCCCAGGCAATATCACTCCTGCCCATCAGGGCAAGCGCTTCGGGCATATATTTTGTGCCTAATACACCAGTGGTGAGGTGCGTATCATTTTTGAGAGTTATATCTTTCACTAAATTATCCAGTACCTTCTGTTTAAGTTCTTCAGGAACAAGACCGAGATAGAGTGGAAAAGAATTCGCCATCTGGCTGCCATCATTGTAATTGGCTGTTTCAGTATTGAGATAAGTACTATTGTATTTTGCCTTGATTTTAGCAGAGAGATTCTTAAAATATTCCTGGTCGGAGTTATTTCCCAGAATCCGTGCGACATCTGACATTATTTTGGCATTCAGAAAATAATAGGCTGTAGGAACAGACTTTGGCTCGCCTTCTTTCCATCCTTTTACCATACTCCCCCAGTCGCCAATCCAACCCATCGGCAAAATATAATCGTTCGAAATGCTATCTAAAAAACTCATATACCTTTTCATTGTCGCATAATGACGCAGCAGCATACGATGATCGCCGTAAAAAGTATAATACTGCCACAGCATAATCAGATAAGTGCTGCTCCACTCTATCCCGACATCGTAAATATAGGGCCTGGGCGATATAATGGGAAGATCACCGGTTTTTTCATCCTGATTTTCTTTGATCCCTTCGAACCAATTCTCGTAAAACAAAGCCATATTAAAATTAAACATCGCTTCTTCGGCTGTTACCTGTGCATCACCAAACCATCCAAGCCGTTCGTCACGTTGGGGACAATCCATTGGATAGCCTATCATGTTACTCTTTTGGGACCAGATAGTGGCATTGTGTATTTTATTCACGAGCCGGTTATCTGATTCAAAATAACCAGCTTTCGGATTGTCAGAGTAAAGTGCCCGTCCTTCAATACTGATTAAATTAAGCGACCCGTTTTTAGCTGACACCTCTGCATATTTAAACCCAAAATACGAAAAGTGTGTTTCGTAAGTTTCAATGCCATCACCTTTTAGAATATATTCGGCTGTCGCTCCGGCATTTTCATTACTTGTAATATCGAGCGAGCCATCCTCTTTGATATCCTCTGCAAAACGAATTTTCAGTACTGTATTTTTCACCCCTTGAGTGGTTAAACGTACCCATCCGGCAAAATTTTGTCCCATATCGAAAACTTTTACTCCGGATTTTGAAACCTTAAGCTCTTTAGGATGAAAGGATTCCTTAATTTTCACAGCCGGCATCCGGTGAGCCATTAAGCGGGCATTAGGCTTGTCGAAGAGGGTTACTGGATTCCACGACGAATCATCATAATCCGGTCGCGTCCATCCATTATGATCGAGGTTGGCATCGTACACTTCGCCATCATAGATGCAATTATACGTTACCGGACCATGTGACCAGACCCAATTTTTATCTGTCGTTATTATTTGAGAGCTTCCATCGGCATACGTGACCTGAAATTGTGCAATCGCTTTTTTTGAACCGAACCATTGCATCCGGTATTCGTTCCACCATTTTTTATATGGATTATACCACCCATTTCCCAAATGAATTCCAAATGCATTCGCCCCTTGTTTTAAAAGAGAAGTAACATCGTAGGTATCGTAAAGGATTAATTTATGATAAGGGGTCTTTGCCGGAGCCAGCACATGATCCCCAACCCGTGTTCCGTTGATGAAAAATTCATAAAAGCCTAATCCGGTAACATAGGCTCTTGCTGATTTAATTTTCTTTGAAAATTTTTCTACATGCCTTAATAATAATGAATTACCATCATGAACAATTGAATCTTTCCCTTTAAATTGCTCTTTTTTATCTTTATAGAAACCCTGAGGAGGTAACTTTTCCAGCGATGATCCATTCCCAATCCAATGGGCTTGCCAGTCTTTATCCGACAGCAAGGCAGTCTCAAATCTTGCTATGCCACTCTCATGGGCATTTTCCCCGCTATCCCAGAAAATAACCTTCCAAAAATAGGATTTACCTGACATAAGGTTAGTATTTCCATATTCATGATGGATCGTTTCTCCGGATATAATTTTACCGGAATCCCACATATCAGGCTTACCTTCTGATAAATATTGAGAAGAAGAGGCGACCATAATCCGATAGGCCGATTGGAACTGGTTACGCTTGCCGGATGATATAATCCATGAAAATTCAGGATTCGGCTGATCGATACTGATAGGATTTTCAGCATATTCAACCAGCATTTTCACAAATTTAGATGGGGAAACAGTACTTGCCGGACAATTGTCCGGACTAATAAACCCTAAGATTAAGCTGAAAATTAAAGATATAGTAGAAAATCGCATTTTTCATGACTATTACTTAAAATCCTTGCGGTATTCTGATGGTGTTTTCTGCATAATAACCCTGAAATAATGATTAAAGTTTGCCAGATTATTATAGCCGCATTCATAGCATATCTGCGTTATTTGCTTATCAGTTTCTGCAAGTAATTTTGCAGCCAGTCCAATACGAACATTCTTCACATAATCCATGAAAGTCTGATTGGTTTTTTTCTTGAAATATCTGCAAAAAGAACCCGGTTCTTTAAAGACGAGGGCGGAGGCTTCTTTTAATTTAATGCCGGTCTGGATATTATTAAATACATATTCATATATTTTGTTGATCTGATCCTGGTCTGTATCGAAGGAATTAGGAGGTGATGAAGGAAGCGCCAGATTCTCACGTTCGTCAATCTGAAGGAGGAGATGAAAAACTTTTAACAATTCGATATAGCGCTCCAATCCTTTTAATGCGACCATTTTCCTCAGCGCAAGGCCGACTTTTTCAGTTTTCTTTCCTTTAAACCAAATTCCGTTATTGGCATTTTTCAATAAAGATACGACTTGTTCAAGCTCAGGGATATTAAAAAAATCGGAACTAATGATATTTTCGTTGAAATGCGTGACAATACATTCAGAAACAGTTTCCTGATCGGCATGCTGATTATCCCAGCAATGCGGAATATTAGGACCTAAAAGCACCAGATCTCCATCGGTGTATCCTGAAATGCTATTTCCCACAATTCTTTTTCCTGATCCGGATAGGATATAATTCAATTCAAAATTCCGGTGCGAGTGTATCTTCGTAAGATTTGAAGCCAACTGCAATTTTCTTGTAATGAATGAATAGTTATGGGAAACAAATATTTTTTCATAGATTATTTCCATCGTTTTCCGTGTTAGTCAATTTTAACTTCAAAGGACAAATATAACCGATTATAATCAGATAACAGTTAAAAAACAATGTAAATAGAACAAGATTATAGAAGTAAAAAAGAAGAGGAATCTCTTAATTTGTAGAAATGATCTCGATTCAACGTTGCCAGTTATCCTAATTTGGCGTGATGAACGGTTCGAACAAAATACATTTATATTCAAATTATTATGGAATTACCGTTAAAAGGAATTATCCCTCCTGTTATTACACCACTTCTCGACAATAACACGCTTGATGTACAAGGACTTGAAAGACTGGTTGAACATCTTGTTACCGGCGGCGTACATGGTTTGTTTATCTTAGGGACAACCGGTGAAGCACCAAGCTTGAGCTATAAACTACGCAAGGAGTTCATTAAAAGGACTTGTGAGTTAACAAATCACAGAATTCCGGTCATGGTTGGAATTACAGATACTTCCTTTGACGGATCGCTTGAAATTGCTGAATATTCAAAAAGTGTTGGTGCAGATGCCGTGGTAATTGCTCCTCCTTACTATATGCCGATTTCACAATCAGAATTGATATTCCACCTCGAAAACCTCATCCCAAAACTGACTTTACCGGTGTTGCTTTACAATATGCCGAGTCACACCAAGCTTCACATGGATTTAGAGACGGTGAAGATAGGGCAGGCATTAGGAGCTATCGGTATTAAAGATAGTTCAGGTGATATGTTCTATCAGACTAATTTAATCGAAGCATTTAAAAAAACGCCGGAATTCGCAATCATCACCGGAACAGAACTATTTATTCCTGAAACGATTATGCAAGGCGGCCACGGAGCTATTGCCGGAGGAGCCAATATATATCCAAAATTATTTGTCGAATTATATGAAGCTTCCTTAGCACATGATTTCGAAAGAATAGCTGTTCTTCGGGAATTAAATATCCAGCTCTACAATACTATTTATGCGGTTGCCTCCACCAGTTCCAAATATATAAAGGGGATTAAATGCACCTTATCCGCGATGGGTATTTGTAACGATTATGCTGCCTTTCCACTTTCCAGATTTGAAGGAGAGGATAAAAGGAAAATAGAACAATACGTTGCCGGGTTTAAAGGAATTATCAATTAATTTCAGGAGGTGGCAAATTGCCGGCCTGGGTTGTCGGAATGTCGATTTTCGTAACTTTTGTCAGCAGCATTAGTTTCCTGACTTTACCTGGTAAAGCATATATATCGAATTGGAACGCTTTTGTTTTTAGCCTGTCAATTCCGGTTGCAATTTTAGCAGTGAAATTTTTTGTTCCGCGCTATTGCGGACTCGGGAGTATGTACTGAAGGTAATTTACTTGCTTTCAGGGGTTCATTTCTTAGCAACTTAACAATTGCATTTGAAACAATTGCAATGTCTCTGGTCGGATTTCTAATCATGAAAAATATTTTCAAAACATAAAAACTGACAAACGCTCACTTAACTAAAAAAAACGACATGAAAAGACTTGTCAATCTTGTTTTAATTGTACTGCTTTCAACTTCTTTATATGCCGGTGATCCATTTAAAGGGGCCAGCGCTATCGTCACTTCTGAATATATCTATCAACAGCAGGATGTTCCGTTTCCCAGCTGTCACGCCTCAACTGTAACAGAAACTGCAAACGGTTTAATTGCAGCCTGGTTTGGCGGAACAGAAGAGAGAGCACCTGATGTTTGCATTTACACCTCATCAAATGTCAATGGGAAATGGAGTATTCCTGTCATGGCAGCAGATGGCGTCGATCATGATAAAAGGTATCCATGCTGGAATCCGGTACTTTTCACCAAGGATAATGGCGAAATAATACTCTATTACAAGGTAGGCCCCAGTCCAAGTAGTTGGTGGGGTTTGTTCAAAACTTCAAAGGACAACGGGAAGTCATGGTCAGCTGCATCCAAAATCCCTGATAATCTGCTCGGTCCCATTAAAAATAAGCCGGTCAGATTATCCGATGGAAAACTATTGTATCCTACCAGTTTTGAATCCGGACAGACATGGAATATCTATCTTGAAACCTCAGATCAGCATTTGAAAAACTGGAAGAAAATCACAATCGACAACAACAATCTTAATTCTATTCAACCTTCTATCTTATTTCATAAAGACGGAAGGTTGCAATTGCTTTGCCGCAGCAAAAATAAAAACATCAACGAATCGTGGTCAAAAGATAATGGTTTGACGTGGACTCCTTTGGCACCTTCACAATTACCGAATAACAATTCAGGAATCGATGCGGTCACCTTATCAGACGGAAGGCAACTGGTTGTATATAGCCCGATTACAAGGGGACGCAATATCCTGACAGTATCAATTTCTGCTGATGGCATTAATTGGAATGCCGCTGTTCTCTTAGAAAATGATGCAGATCCGAGAGCTGAATACTCCTATCCGGCCGTAATTCAAACCAAAGATGGGTTGATCCATATCACCTATACCTGGCACCGTAAATTGATCAGACACGTTGTACTCAATCCAGCCAATCTCAAAACGAGGAATATCATAAACGGTCTTTGGCCTGAAGAATAATAATCCAGTTACAACTACTTAAAAAACCGTGATAATGAGAGCAATCAAACTTTTTCTGGTTTTATTTCTTTTTACAGCTTTCGGTGGATTCTCACAAATCAGAAATTCAAAGAAAGCGATTGTAAGTGAAGAATTTATGTTTCCTTTTCAGAATGAACACGTGCATGGAAGCAGTATTGTGCAACTGCCGGACGGTGATCTGCTGGCTGTCTGGTTTCAGGGAAGCGGAGAACGTACAGCCGATGATGTCCGTATCATGGGAGCAAGACAAAAAAAAGGGATGAACTCATGGAGCGTTCCATTTTTAATGGCAGATACCAAGGGTATTCCCGATTGTAATCCTGTACTTTTCCTTAATCGAAACGGGAAGTTATTTCTGTTTTGGGTTGCCGTACAGGCCAATAAATGGGAGGATGCCATATTGAGATTCCGGACTACATCAAACTATAGCGGTAACGGGGCGCCAGTTTGGGAATGGCAGGATGACATCTTGCTCAAGCCTGATGAAAGTTTTGCAAAAGAAGTAGAGAAAAAGTTTAAGGAGATGCCTGAAAGTCATGCAGGATGGGCGGCATTTGCACCAATCTACGACAACATGATCAAAGAAGCGAGCAAAGATGTGGCCAAACGGAGCTTTGGCTGGATGGGACGGATACATCCGATAACCCTCGCAAACGGGAGAATTCTTTTACCACTCTATAATGACGGTTTTAACTTTTCAATGATCGCTATTTCAGATGACGACGGTACAACATGGCGTCCAAGTCTTCCGATTGTAGGTCGTGGTCCTATTCAACCTGCACTGGCAGTCAAAAAAGACGGATCGATCGTTGCTTTTATGCGCGACAGTGGCGATGACCCTACCCGGGTGCAAATCAGTTCCTCGACAGACAATGGCGAGTCGTGGAGTTTCGCAAAAAAAACAGATATCCCCAACGAAGCAAGTGTGGAGATTTGTGTATTGAAAGATGGCAAATGGGCATTCGTTGGAAACGACATTAATGACGGCCGTTATCAGCTTTCGATTTACTTGTCAGATGACGAAGGTTCTACCTGGAAATGGAAAGAATTAATAGAATATGAAGCAGATAAAAAGGGAAGTTTTTCATATCCTTGCGTTATACAGACCAATAACGGACTTTTAAATATCTCTTATTCTTATGCAATGGGAGAAGGGAAAAAATCGATTAAACATGTGGTTATCGATCCCAAAAAAATTACCAAATAACTGAACTGCAAGCTTGATTGCAAATATTATTTGAGTTGACAGAAAATCAACCCAACTAAAAACTTAACTTTTAAAAATGGTGCACATCATGATTCAAATAACCAATAATTTATTTAGCAGTCAATCATTTCGCCGGCAGTTAATCCAGGTTGGATTAACTGCTCTGTTGATTGTACTATTCATATTCCCGGAACAGCTTTCTGCTCAGAGATTAAATCTGGAATTAAAATGGGCCAGTAATCAGAAATGTTTCATAGAAAGTGCGGCTACTGTTGCCGATATAGATAACAATGGAACCGACGAAGCTTTAATAACTTCACAGGAAGAACTGATTGCAGTAGGAAAAAATGGCGCCAGCTTATGGCGATGGAGAACCCGAGGTCGTTTTATGACTTATCCAACAGTGCTAAAGCGCAAAGGGGAAGTTGCATTGATCTATGCAGCTGATAACAGTGGCCGCCTAAGCTGTATCGATGGGAAAGGTAAAATTGTATGGCAAGCTGATTTAGACGCAGGATCTGAATGGTCGGCAAGTGTTGTTGCAGACCTCGAAGGAGACGGAAATTACGAGTTGATTCAGACAGATGTAAAAGGAACAGTTTGGGTATTTAACGCCTTAAGTGGCAAAATAATAAAAAAAACGACGATAGCCGGTCAACCTGTAAGTCCCTCTGTAGGCGACCTGAATGGTGACGGAAAATCTGAAATAGCGATCGCCACCAACGATGGATCAATTACTGTTTTAGGAAGTGATCTGGCGGTGATCTGGAGAGTGAAAATTGGCGGTTTTTCTGAGTCATGGTCGACATCAGCTCCGGTCATGTTTGGCGCTTCTGATGGTAAATCTTATTTAATTGCCGCATCGGGTACGGGCGAGATATTTTGCTTCGATGCTCAAGGAAAGGCAGTATGGCAGTTCCCGACCAATGTACCGGTATCTTCAACCATTTCAATTGGTGATTTTGATCAGGACGGACAAGCCGATATTTTTCTGGTAACTCACTCGGGACTAATTTATCGTTTTGATGAAAAAGGAAATGTACTGTGGAATATCAATATGCAAGGGCGCAGTCTGGCTCCGGGAGCTATCGCGGATATCAATAATGATGGCAAACCGGAGTATATTTTATCAACACAGCAAGGCCATTTATATGTATTGAATAATGATGGAGAGGTGATTTTTGACCGTCAGCTTCAATCACGAACCATCAATGTCACCCCTTCACTTGGAAATGTCACCGGCAATCCCGGTAAGACAGACCTGATACTCACTGGTGGCGAAGCAGGTCTTGCTTATTGCTTCGAAGCATCCACCTCTAAAAACGCGAGGATGCAATGGTCGAATTACAGGGGAAATATCCAGAATACCGGAACCTGGTTTGGACTAACCAAATCGGATGAATTGCGAATGGTTCCTCAAAATCTGGCCTGGAATAAAATATTTGTCAGTGAGAGAATTCAATTTAATATTTATAATCCAAATCCCGGACCAAATCCGGTAAAAGCATCAGCCGTTTGCATCAGTCCTGATGGCGCAAAAAATTATGCCATTGCGAATATTTATGGTAAGGAGGGTCAGCTCTTGATGCCTGTCGATTTTATCCTCCCGGGAAATTATAAAATAACGTGGTCTTTAACCAGTTTTGAAGGGAAGGAATTACTTGCATCTTCACGTGAAGTAACCTTGCAGGCTTTTGAAAACGACCGTGCACTGGCAAATAATTCTGTCAGCATATTGAATACCATGGCCGATAAAGTTGAATCAGTATTGTCGCTTTCTGCCCTGTCGCTTCGCAAAGAGGCAGCTGAAATTCAAGCAACGGCAAATACGGTTTTATCGAAGCAGAAAACAGTTCCTGTTGTTGATGCTGTTTCAGTTCAATCAGTAATCAGGAATACTTCGAAGCTGAATGAGCGGGCAAAACGTGCAGTATCCATCAGCGCTATTATCGGCAAGGCTGCAAAACTGGGTGAGGGTACTAGTCTGATTGCGTTTGAAGGAAACAAATGGGACAATCGCAATGTTGACAAACAGTTACCGTCTAAAGTTGAGAATCCTGTTTTATTAAATCACACCGTGGTTCCGGGAGAGCATCACCCTGTTCCTTTGGTCCTTTTCAATGTTACTGATCATCTTTTAAATGCAAGGGTTGTAATCGGCAATCAAAATAGCGGCATAAATGTTGCTCTTTTACATGCTGTCAGCACTCCTACCTCTTTAGGTGAAGAGTCGTGGGATGCCCTGCCTCAGATGGATGAATCGGGTGTAATCAGTATACCGGCGCTCTCAAGCCGCGAAGTATGGGTGGATATCGAAGTTGGGAATGTAAAACCGGGCAGACATTCTCTTGAAGTTACGTTACAGGCGCTCAATGGCGCTGGAGTTTTAGATGCTCCAACAAATCCACATGCTGTTTTGCCACCTGAGACTAAAGTGCAAATCACCCTCGATGTACTTCAGTTTAAAATGGCTTCCTATTCAGAATTCAGGTTGTGTACCTGGTCACCATCATCCGGTCCTGAAGTTCCGGGATTGCTCGCTCATGGGAATAACGTATTTCTCCTCCCAAATCCGGTTTTCAACTACAATGCAAAAAATGAATTAACCGGTTTTGATTATACCGAAACCGATAAAGTATTGACTCAGTTTAAAGACAAAGATGTATTCTTTTTAGTGAACGGACTTGCCGGCATAAAGGAAGAATTCGCGAGCGACAGCTACAAAAAACAGTTTGGCATTTATCTGAAAGATCTCGTTTCCCATTTGGCTGGTTATCAGACTGGCACCGATCGCTTTGCGTTATATCCGATTGACGAACCAGGCGGAAGTGGCTGGAATGCAGTAAATAAACTAGTTAAATATGGTGAAATTGCAAATAACATAAACCCTGATGTCCTGATGTATCAGGATGGAGGAGGCGAACTTCCAATGTTTCAGGCAATGTCGAAATACCTGGATATCTGGTGCCCTACAATTGATGGGATAGCCGACAAAACTCCGGAGATGGATATTATGCGCACGAAAGGAAAATTCCTTTGGTCGTATAATTGCGGTTACGGATCGTCACGACCTGCTGGTCCAAATATCAAAAATATTAATCTGATTTATGAATTCAGAACAGCGGCACTTCTTGCAATGAGAAATGGTGCCACCGGAATCGGTTATTGGTGTTATAATCTAGCAAGTGAAAATGCCTGGGGCCGGATAAAATTAGAATATAACCTTGTTTATCCCGGAGTCACAAAATCGATAACCAGCCGCCGTTGGGAAGCTGTCCGTGAGGGAATTGAGGATTACCGGATTTTATCCGCTTTGAAAAAATACCTTAAACCGGAATTGAACACTGATGCATCTGTCTGTAAAAGTATTGAACACTTATTTAATATCAGCTTACCAAACCTTGTTGATCCCGGCTATCAGGCTATGAAATTTGGATTATCACGCGAAGTATTTGATTTTGTGTGCAGTGATTCAAAAATGGCAGACTTCAGAAAGGAGATGATCTCATGTATTCAATTGCTTATTGCATCAAAACATACTTCGCAGAAAGGGATGACATCCTCCGAAAAACTTGGATTTCCCAAAGGCGCTAAAGTGCTGCTGCTTCATATCGACGATGCAGGAATGTGTCCTGAAGCGAATGCTGCAACAGAAAATTATATCGGCAATAATTTTCTGCATTCTGCTGCCGTAATGATGCCTTGTATCAATGCTCAGGAATTTATTGAATGGGCAAAGGGTCATCCTTCTGCTGATATCGGAATGCACCTTACCCTTACCAGCGAGTGGAGCGAATACCGCTGGGGACCTGTATCCGATCCTTCAAAAATCCCGGGCCTGGTGGATCCGACGGGAAAATTCTGGCACGAAGTTCCGGATGTTGTGATGCACGCTTCAGCAAAAGAAGTTGAGACAGAGATCCGCGCTCAGATTGATAAGGCCTTCTCTCTTGGTTTTAAGCCAAGCCATATCGACACCCACATGGGAACATTATATGGATCAGCAGAATATGTTAAAGTATTTCTCAAAGTCGCCGAAGATTATCATATCCCGGCAAATGTAATTGACCTCTCCGATCCTGAAGTTGCCGATCAATTTAAAAAGGCTGGCTATCCAATTAACGACGAGGTTATTAATCTGGTGGGCGACTACAGCATGCCCAAATTGGACAATTTTACCAGTACGGGTGCAGGCGACACTTACAATGAAAAACGAGCTAATTTCTTTAACCTGGTAAAATCATTGAAGGCCGGCTTAACTGAAATTATTTTCCACCCTGCAACAAAGTCCGAAAATTTAAAATCGATCACCGGAACCTGGCAGCAACGAGTGTGGGAAGGCGAATTATTTGCTGATCCGGTTGTGATCAAATACCTCAAAGACGAGGGAATAATCATTACCAACTGGAAAGAGATTATGCAACGATTTAATGAGAGGAATTAATGATCACTTCGAACCGAATAATCGGCATTGATGTTTTCAGAGGGCTAACTATTGCAGCGATGATACTGGTGAATTATCCGGGATCATACAGCTATAAATACGCCCCGCTGGCACATTCGCAATGGCACGGCATAACGCCCACTGATTTTATTTTCCCCTTTTTCATTTTCATCGTTGGAGTGTCAATTGCCCTCTCCTATTCCAAACAAAAAGAGACCGCAACACCCCGGCGTGTAATGATGAAAAAAATTCTCATTCGCGGACTTAAAATTTGGGCAATTGGGTTTTTGATCCATTATTTGCCCGATTTCAATTTTACCAAAATTGATCTGTTTGGTGTATTGCAAAGAATTGCTCTGGTATTCACCGCCGGGGCACTGCTATTTATCTATACGAACCGGAGATCTCAGATTTACATTTTTAGCGGAATACTCCTGTTTTATTGCATCGCAATGTGCTTTATTCCAACGGGCGCATTTCTGACCGGCACACTGGAACCGGGTCAGAATTTTGCTTCATGGTTTGATCTGCTGTTCTTTTCTCCGGAGATGATGGGAAAGCACGGGTGGAACTCTGAAGGAATATTCAGTACATTTCCTGCAATTGCCACTGTCATTTCCGGTATCTTAGCCGGTCATTTAATAGTCAGACAAAAAATAACCGAAAAAACTGTGATCTGGCTGTTCATTGCGGGCGTTTTTTGCGTTCTAGCCGGATCTATCTGGGATTGGCAATTCCCGATCAATAAGAAAATATGGACCAGCTCATTCGTCCTTTACACCTCAGGATGGGCCAGCATTGTTCTCGGACTTTCACTCGGTTTCGTTGATTTAATGGGTTACAAAAACAATATTGTGGCCCGGCTCGGCATTATTTTCGGCAGTAATGCCATTGTGGCTTATGTACTTGCAGATATCTTTGAAACAATTTACAAATACACCCATTTTCATGATTTTGTTTATGGCGGACTGACTAATCTTGGGATGGCAGAGATGAATGCTTCACTTGTCTGGGCTGTCATATCAGTATGCTCGTGTTTTTTAGTAACTTATTTGCTCTATAGAAAGAAACTATTCTTTAAACTGTAAGCTATGAAATCGCAAATTCTGTATTTTTCGCTTGTACTGCTTCTTTTTTGCACATGCCAACCAAATCGGAAAACAGATGCAAAGATTAACGGGAAAGTGGGCAAAATAACAATCATCCAGCTCAATCCTACTCATGGTCATGCTTCGGCCTCTCAAAACGAGCAACTTAGCCAACTCGATACCAATGTGTATATTTATGCACCCGAAAAAGCGCCTTTGGATGAATATACAGAAAGAATAACTTCATGGAATTCCAGGAAAGACAATCCTACGAAATGGAATCAGGTGACCTATATAGGGAATGATTTTCTTGAAAAGATGGTTCAGGAAAAGAAGGGGAACGTAGTCGTTCTTGCCGGAAATAACAAATTGAAAATCAAATACATCACCAGTTCCGTCGATGCAGGGATGAATGTGTTTTCTGATAAACCGATGGTTATTGACAAGGCTGGTTTTGAGGAGCTTATAAATGCATATGCATCGGCTGAAAAAAAAGGAGTTTTACTGTTTGATATGATGACCGAGCGATACAGTCTGTTGAATAAAGTCCAAAAATCGTTAATGCAGGACACGCTGTTATTTGGGAAAATACAGCAAGGAACGCCTGACCGGCCGGCAATTATGGAGTCAAGTGTACATCATTACTATAGAGGAGGCAAAGGCACCAGGCCTTTTTGGTTCTTCGACGTGTCGCAACAAGGCGAGGGAATTGCCGATGTAACGACACATTTGATAGACCTGACCTTTTGGAAGGCATTTCCTGATGAAATAATTGACTACAAAAAAGATATAAAGGTATTATCGGCAAAGCACTGGCCTGTAAATATCACCAGAACAGAATTTTTTACAGCAACATCATTGACCGAAATTCCTGCCTCACTCAACCAATATAAAAAAGATACCATTCTGGAAGTCTTTGCAAACGGATCAATTAATTACCAGATTAAAGGCATAAATGCAGGTGTAAAAGTGGAATGGCGGGCAGCAACACCTAAAAATGGCAACGATCTACGAAGCGCTTACTCCCGTGGGACGAAAGCAACCTTGATGATCAGCCAAACAGATGGACAAAAACGGCCCGGACTAACTATTCAAAAAGAGGGAAATATTTCAGAAAAAGATTTTCAGCTGAACCTGAAAAAGGCACTTTCACATCTGAATTCAAGTTATCCCGGGATATCATTCTCTGCCGGGCCGGAATATACTGAAATAGTTATACCTTCGGATCTTGAATTATCGCATGATCAAACATTCAAGGTCTTTACCGGCCATCTTGAAAATGGGAAGTTTCCTGAATGGGAAGTTCCCAATACAATCGCAAAATACTATATTACAACTACTGCACTTGAAATGGCGAAGGAAAATAAATAACTACTTTATCCAAATATACCATGACAACCAGACGTGAATACATCAAAAAAACAGCTGTTGGATCGGCGGCTCTTTCACTTGGAGGCATCCTTCCGGGATTTAGCGCAAGCAGTTACAACCGTATTATCGGATCAAACGAACGCATTAAATTATCCGTTATCGGAGTTAACTCACGTGGAAATTCCTTATCGCAGAATTTTTCAAAACTGGGAACCTGCGATGTTATCCATGTTTGTGATGTTGATTCAAGAGCCATCGAAAAATGCAGCTTAAATATTGAAAAAATAACGGGTAGCAAACCAAAAGGCTTTAAAGATTTTCGGAAATCGCTCGAAAGCACCGATGTTGATGCTGTCGCTGTTGCAACTCCCGATCATTGGCACGCTCCGGCTGCTATGCTGGCGATGAAAGCCGGTAAACATGTTTATCTCGAAAAACCATGCAGCTATGCTCCGGCAGAAGGTGAGATGCTTGTTCAGGGTGCAGCAAAATACAAAAGAGTGATGCAAATGGGCAATCAACGCAGATCGTGGCCTAATGTTGCACAAGGAATTAATGAACTGAAGGAAGGGGTTATTGGTCGGGTTTACTTTGCCAAAGGCTGGTATGCCAACAACCGCCCTTCAATTGGAATTGGCAAAGAAGCTCCCGTTCCTGAGTGGCTGGATTGGGATTTATGGCAAGGTCCCGCCCCTCGCAAGGCATTCAAAGACAATTACATACACTACAACTGGCACTGGCATTGGCATTGGGGAACTGGCGAGGCTCTTAACAATGGCACCCATGTGGTCGATCTGATGCGCTGGGGCTTAGGCACCGATTTTGCGACTAAGGTGAACTCCGTTGGCGGCAGGTACCGCTATCACGACGACTGGGAAACGCCCGACACCCAGGTAATCAGCATGGAATTCGGGAATAATACCGCTCTGACCTGGGAAGGCCGCAGCTGTAATCCTCATCAGATTGAAGGTGCTACTGTTGGAGTTACTTTCTATGGCGAAAATGGAACCATGGTGATGCAGGGTGGTAACGACTATACGATTTTGGGACTCGACGACAAAATAATTAAAAGCGTGAAGAGCGATGTGGTGATTGATAGTTCAAACCTAATGAATCCGGGAGAAAAACTGGACGCACTGCACCTTCAGAATTTTTTCGATGGCATCACAAAGGGGACTGCACTGCACTCCGATATCGTCGGAGGGCACAAAAGCACTTTGCTTGTTCAGTTGGGGAATATTTCTCAAAGAACAGGTCGCACCCTGAATATCGATTCAAAAAACGGCCATATCCTGAACGATAATGCCGCTATGAAATATTGGGCGCGTGACTATGAAAAAGGATGGGAAATGACATTGTGAACAATGGGCAATGTTCAATGAATAATGATCAATGTTCAATACTCAAAACTCAATGATCAATGTTCTCCGCCAGCTGGCGGATCAATGTTCCTGATTTTTTGTTGATTTAATGCATCATAAAATAATAAAAAATTCAATTAAAACGATCAGAAATAAGATGGAAATAGTTGTACTTGATGGATTTACATTAAACCCCGGAGACCTGAGCTGGGAGGGATTAGAGAAGTTTGGAAACTTAACGGTTCATGACCGTACCCCAAAAGAAACTTCTGAAATTATAAACGCTATTGGCTCAGCTGAAATCATATTCACAAATAAAACACCGGTAACGAAGG
>JBAXOA010000089.1:0-18302 GCA_037133495.1 Mariniphaga sp.
TAGAGCACATCCCTTTTAAGGATGGGGTCCTGGGTCCGAATCCCAGCTGGGTCACCAAAAAAGCCTGTATGTCATTGATGTACAGGCTTTAATTTTTTTACGCGCACTTTTTTACGTGCAAATTTTTCAATCACACTTGAAAATTTATGCTTATGGTGACTTATGATTCCAAATACAGGGTATGCTATGGCGATACAGACCGGATGGGAGTGATGTATTATGGAAATTATCCCCGGCTTTATGAGATTGGCCGGACCGATCTGATCAGGAATATCTGGAAATCCTACCGCGAAGTTGAAGCGAGTGGTATTATTTTGCCGGTCCGGTCATTGAACGCCGTTTATCATAAGCCAGCCATTTACGATGAGATGCTCACCATACGAACGATTATTAAAGAGATTCCCAAGGTGAAATTCAAAATATTCTCCCAGATTTATAACGAGAATGGGGAGCTGATTAACGAAGGAGATGTAGTGCTTGGATTTATTGACGCTCTGACAGGGAAACCACGACGAGCCCCCGAAGAGTTTACCAGCATTTTAAATGAATCAATATGATTTTGGGCTCCACAAACACAAATGAAGTTAACAAAGGTGTTTGGTCAGGCAATTAAAAAACAAATTACTTTCTCAGGAAAAGATGGTTTAGATCTCCTGCTTAAATAAGAATATAAACAGCACAAATGCAATCAGCATTACACTTAAACCTATGATTTTGTTTGCCCACCACAGGGTATTAATGGTCAGTTTGTGTTTAAAAAGATAAGCGAGCCCTGTCAGAATAAACCACCACGATGCGCCTCCTACAAATATACCTCCAATAATTAAGAGCGCCTCGAATAATTGAGATAGCTGAAGTACAACACTATAGCTGGTGAAAATTGCGATAAAAACAAAAACGGAAAGTGGATTTGTGATCGTCAGTAAAAAAGCAGTAAGAAAATCCTGAAGATACGAAGTCCCTTTTTGTTTAAACTTCTGGATCTCCTTCGCCGGATTCGACATAAAGATATATAGTCCAAGAAACACCATCATACTGGTTCCGAGTATCTTAAAATAGATTTCATAGTTGCTGATGAAATTTATAATAATAGTAAGACTGAATCCGGCAATAATAGCATAAATAGCATCGGAAGCGGCAATTCCTAAACCGGATGAAAATCCTGATTTCCAGTTCTTATTGACTGTTCGCTTGATGCAGAGCATCCCTAATGGTCCCAGTGGAACCGATACCGCAATGCCAATTATAAAACCTTCCCAAAGCAGACTAAAACTCATGAAAACAAAAATGACTGAAAATATTGATCTCTTATCTTAAAATAAAAAAACAAAGGTAAAATTAGCCACGATATTTTCTACTTTTATCCGTAAGAAGTTTTAATAATACTGAGATAATGAAACGAATCTTTATTCTTATGTTTTTTACGTTGGCTGTCCTGCAATTAGCAGTTGCGCAGAAAGTTGTAAAATTATGGCCGAATGGTGCCCCTGGAAATAACGAATGTCCCCAACCCGAAGAAACCTTTAACGGGAAGATGGTCAGATTCGTATCTGAGCCTACATTAACGATTTATTTGCCGGACAATGAAAAAAACACAGGCGCGGCAATAGTGATTTGTCCCGGTGGTGGTTATGGCATGGAGGCAATGGATCACGAAGGTTATATTTATGCCGAATATTTACAAAGTAAAGGAATTGCCGGAATCGTACTCAAATACAGACTTCCATACGGACATCATGAAATACCCCTGGCCGACACACAGCATGCCTTGCGCACAGTTCGTTTCAATGCGGGCGCATGGGGAATTGATCCCGGAAAGATTGGAATTTCAGGTTTCTCAGCAGGTGGTCACCTTGCTTCAACCGCTGCAACACATTTTGATACGGGAAAACCCGGGGCGGTTAATGAGATTGAGAAAATGAGCTGCCGTCCGGATTTTGCAGTATTGGTTTATCCGGTTATCACCTTTAATGAACTCTGGGGGCACATGGGATCACGGGAAAACCTTATGGGCAAGAATCACGATCTGAAACTAATTCATTTTTATTCGAATGAGCTTCAGGTTACCAAAGAAACACCACCGACGTTCCTGGTTCTGGCTGATGATGATAAAGTTGTGCCGCCCCGTAACAGCATTGAGTTTTACAGTGCTTTAAAAGAAAAGGGTATACCCGCCGAACTCCATATTTTTCGGGAGGGAGGACATGGTTTTGGAATGACTAAGGGTGGCAAGCCTTATGATCAGTGGCCGCAGTTGCTCCTCGACTGGATGAAAGCAGAGAAAATTGTGAAGTAACCTGATTTCTCCCATTAGCTGCTTGCTGCCAAATAACTTTTATATGATCCAGAAAACTCGTCCTGAAGATGTAATCAGGTATTGTCCTAAATGTGGATGTAAGGAATTCAAAACCAACGATAAAGGACGTTCATTCCATTGCGAAGGGTGTCGGTTTGTTTATTATATCAACAGTTCGGCAGCAGTTGCATGCCTGATATTTAATGATGAAGGTAAACTTTTACTGGCCAGACGTGCAATCGAACCTGCAAAAGGAATGCTTGATCTTCCTGGTGGATTTGTTGAACCAATGGAGCGCGCAGAGGAAGCAGTAGCGAGAGAAATTAAAGAAGAACTGGGAATCGATGTCATTAAAACTGAGTTTTTGGTCTCGTTTCCAAATGAATATATCTTCTCCGATTACTCTGTTTTTACAACAGATCTTGCCTTTATTTGTACTATTGACGATCTTTCGTGCATAGTTCCTGCAGATGATGTTTCGGCGATTGAATTTATCTTTCCACGAGAGATAATAAAGGAAACATTATGTTCTGAAAGTATGGTGAATATTATCAGAACGTATATTGATAAATATTTAGTATAAATTACATAACATATATTTAATGAGTGTAATAAGCAGGATTACTTCACTGCGTTGTTTAATGCTTGAAAAAAGTATTGATGCTGTTATAATCAGTGGAACAGATCCTCATTTAAGTGAATATATTCCGGATTACTGGCAGAGTCGGGAATGGATAAGCGGTTTTTCGGGTTCTTATGGGAAAGTTGCCATAACTCAAACCCGAGCTGCGCTATGGACCGATTCCAGGTATTTTATTCAGGCGGAATCGCAGTTGTCCGGTACCGGAATCACAATGATCAGAGACCGGCAGGCTGATTCCATAACCATTAGCCAATGGCTGCAGCAGGAACTGAAAGAGGGGAGTATTGTGTCGATTAATGGATTGACAATATCTGCTGCTGAAGCTGATACGCTTGAGATAAATTTAAGTGCGAAGGGGATCTCTTTGGATATAAACTCAGACCTGGTATCGCCGGTCTGGAAGAACAGGCCTTTATTGCCCCAGTCAATGATAATCGATTATCCGGTTGCTTTTGCAGGTATTAGCCGCTCTCAAAAACTGGCTCAAATCAGAATCAGATTAAATGAAGCCGATGCTCAATCAACTTTGATATGTCAGCTTGATGATCTTGCCTGGATTTTTAATCTTCGGGGAAACGATATCAATTATAATCCGCTTTTCATGGGATATGGCTTTGTTGATCAGAATGAAGCAATACTCTTTGTGGAAATTAAAAAACTTTCCGATCATTTGATTGATGAACTAACGAGCGATGGAATAAGGGTAATGGAATACGAATCAATTTTTTCCGTGCTTGTTGAAAAAAACCTTGCTAAGGTCAGCCTCGATCCTGATCGCACAAATTCTTTGATTTATCGTTTCGTCTCCCGCCAATGCGATGTAATTGACGGATTGTCATTTCCTACTCTTCTTAAATCAGTCAAAAATGAAGTTGAGATTGCAGGAACGAGGGAAGCACACTTGCGCGATGGTATTGCAATGGTTAATTTTCTTTATTGGTTTGACAAAAATTTCAGCAATGAAATAATTACAGAGTTGACGATTGCCAATAAACTGAAAGAATTTCGCGCTGATCAGTCATGGTTTATGGGCGAAAGCTTTTGTCCCACAGTAGCTTTTGGATCGCATGGTGCAATTGTCCATTACAGCACCACTCCTGAAAGTGATGTTGAAATAGCGCCGGATGGAATTCTTCTGATCGATTCGGGTGGCCACTACCTTGATGGCACAACAGATATTACACGGACAATTGCGACCGGTGAAGCGACCCTTGAACAAAAATCAGATTTTACGCTGGTGCTTAAAGGGATGATTCAGCTTGCGACGGCGGTATTTCCTGTCAATACGAAAGGGCATTCGCTGGATATTCTTGCACGTAAAGCACTATGGGATAAAGGGTTGAATTATGGGCATGGCACTGGTCACGGAGTAGGGCACTATCTGTCGGTTCACGAGGGGCCAATGTCTGTCCGACCCGAAAATAACAATGAGCCAATTCGTGCCGGACAGATTTTATCAGACGAACCAGGTCTTTATCGTGAAGGAAAATATGGCATCAGGATCGAAAATGTATTAGTATGCAATAACGATTGTCAAACAGATTTTGGCAACTTCCTTTCTTTCGACACATTAACCATGTGTCCTATTGATCGGAAATTGATCAATCCGGAGCTTTTATCAATTGACGAGTTAAGATGGGTAAATACTTATCATAATATTGTTTTAACAAAATTAAAACCTCATCTTAATCGGGAGGTACTAAAATGGCTTACAGCTCAGTGTGCACTGGTTTAGATTAAAATATATCTGCTAAAAAAATCGTATGAAACGATATTTATTGATAATTACTTTTATTTCTTTTAGTTATCTGCTTTCTGCTCAGTACTATGCAGTGGGAGAGGACCCGGCTGGGATAAGCTGGAAGCAGATTAATACGAGCAATTTCCAGATCATTTATCCCTCTGGTTTTGAAGTTAAGGCTCAGCGTATGGCTTCTGTCCTCGAAAAAGTTTATGGTTACGCAGGTTATTCTCTTCAGCACAAGCCCCGCAAAATATCGGTTATTCTTCACACAGGTACAGTTCGTTCCAATGGTTTTGCAGCGTGGGCACCTGCACGCGTTGAGCTCTTTACAACGCCGCACCAGGAGATTTATGCTCAGGATTGGCTGGAGCAGCTTGCAATTCACGAATTTAGGCACATTGTTCAAATTGATAAAATAGATTCAGAATTGCCTGGTATATTTAAATTCATATTGGGCGAACAGGCAACGGCATTGACAATTGGCGCCTATTTGCCTTTTTGGTTTCTGGAAGGAGATGCCGTTGTCGCCGAAACAGCCCTAAGCCATTCGGGAAGAGGAAGAGTTCCCTCGTTCGAAATGGAGCTAAAAGCCCAGAGCGTGGAAAAGGGAATATATAGCTATGATAAGGCATACCTTGGTTCCTTTAAAGATTATATTCCGGATTACTATCAGCTAGGTTATCAAATGGTTGCAGGCGTCAAAAGCAAGTATGGTTCCGACAGCTGGTCAAAAGTGTTAAACTGGGTTGCCCGTAAACCATTATCTGTAAATGCATTTTCACGTGGTTTAAAAGAGGTCACCGGAAAGAGTCAAATCGGACTTTACGACACAATTTTTGCTGAACTTCGAAATTCATGGAAAATAAAGGATCAGGCCTTGCAAACAACAGAATTTGAATTGATTACAAAACAAAAACGGGGATTTGCAACTTATAAATATCCTTATCCGGTGAACGACTCAACATATTTTTCCGTGAAATATTCATTGGATGAACTTACAAGATTCGTTCTGATCGATAGAAAAGGAGAGGAGAAGACCATTTTTACCCCCGGAAATCTTTTTGAAGAATCGGTTACATCCGGTCGGGGAAGCGTTTTCTGGATTGAAGCTAAAACTGATATTCGCTGGGCACATCGCGAATTTTCGCAGCTTCGGATTCTGAATCTGAGTGATATGACACTCAAAGAAAAGATGTATAAGGATAAAATCTACGCACCATGCCTATCGACTGACGGGAAGTATCTTGCAGCTGTAAAAGTAAACGTCGAAAATAAGTGTTCTATTGTGTTGCTATCTCCTCAATCGGGAACTATTTTAAAAGAAACACCTCTGTCTCAGGATCTTTTTATCCTTACTCCTTCATGGGCGGAAAATAATTCAGAGTTATTCGCGGTTGTGCTTGGAAGCGAAGGAAAGTCACTTGCAAAAATTAATCCTTTTGACGGAGCAATTACAATTCTGCAACCTTTCTCATACACCGAATTGGTGCGGCCCGTCCAGCACGGAAACTGGATCTTTTATACCGGAACATTTGACGGAACTGATGATTTATATGCATTTAATCTAATTGATAAGGTGAATTACCGGGTCAGCAAATCAAGATTCGGAGTCAGAGATGTTCAACTGAGCAAGGACTGCAGCCATTTAATATATTGCAATTATACGTCAGATGGTTTTAAAATTGTTCAAATGGTTTTAAATCCGGCGAATTTTACTGTTGCTGATCCAACAAAATCATTCCATTATAAATTAGCTGATCAGCTTTCATCACAGGAAAAGGGGATTCCGTATTTCTCTTCAACTGATACAACTATTTATCAATCAAAGCAATATTCCAAATTTTCACACTTATTCAATTTTCACAGTTGGGCGCCGGTTCATATTGATTCAGAATCGCAGGAGATAAGGCCAGGGATATCCTTTATGTCACAGAATAAACTGAGTACAGCAATCACACAACTTGGGTACGATTATTCGACTGCGAATAAAACTGGCAAGTGGGTAGCCAAATTTGACTATACCGGTCTCTTTCCTGTTATAAAATTGTCTGCGGATTATGGCCCCGAGCGATCGCAATATTATCAAATTAAAAGTTATACTAATTCATTGGGTCAGATTGTGAGAAAAGATACTCAATTGATTAAATTCTCTTACAATATCCTTAACATTACCAATGCATTAAGTATCCCGATGAACTTATCGCACGGGAAAATGCACCGTCTGGTACAGCCTGAATTTCAAATAAACTACACACGGATATGGCAGGAGCAGTCAGCTCCGTCGGGATTCTTCAGGGGAATAATCGTTCCCTTAACTTTTAGGTTGTACGCACATAATTTATTGCAAACCGGACATCGTGATATTCAACCTGCGATTGGCCAGGTTGTCGATTTTGCCTATCGCTCTTCGCCCTTTGGGGACAGGAACTACGGCAAGATTTGGTCGGCGGCAGGAACCCTCTATTTACCAGGCTTGACAAGACATCACGGCCTGAAAATCTATGGTGGGTATCAGCGTAAACAAGCAGCAGAAAGTTCATTTTCCGATCTTATTTCCTATCCGAGAGGTTATCCGAATCTTATCAATCATGAATTGTTTTCTCTGAAGTCTGATTATGTATTGCCCTTAATTTATCCCGATTGGAGCTTTGGCAAGTTGAGTTATATTAAAAGGATCGCATTAAGGCTATTTTACGATCAGGCCTGGGCCATGGTTCCCGTGCATAATCAAAACAGTGAGTTTCGGATCAGTTTCGGATCTGCAGGCGGTGAACTGACTACGGAAGGAAATATTCTCAGATTGCTGGTTCCTGCTAAAATTGGAATCAGAACTTCCTACCTCATGGACCAAAAACGCATCAATTACGAATTTTTATTTTCAGTTAATTTCGGTGCACTCTAGTTTTTAGAATTGCCTTCATTTTTTTCAACAATATCGTCTTAAGAATGGAAAATATCCTGGCATACTGCCGGGATATTTTTTTTGCGTTACTCTCAAGGAGGGTAAATAAGTCGTTTACTGTGATAAAACTACTGAATTACAACTTATTAGGTGATTGATTATGCATTTTTCGAGGTTTGAAAAATAAAAGCGCCTAATTTCAACGCGGTACATTAACAATCCAGCACCAGAGATTTAAAGCCAGATACTTTCGAAAAGGATTTAGTTTATACTTCCGGCAATCCTATACAGTCGCTTAACCCAATGCTCGAACGGTTATTCTCAAACATGCCATATAACGGGTTATTTGTGGGTAAATTACATTTGTTATCACGCGATGATTGATGACAAATGTATTGCCACATCAGTGCAAACCAACCAATCAACATTTGTAACACACAATTATATCCTGTAATCAAGCCAAAAGATCCTGCTCCGGAAGCATTATGACCGATTACTAAACATTGTATTAGTATACTCATAAAGCACACATAATTAATTGTTTGCAGAGATTTAATTCAGTGATTGCTTAAGTAGATAGGTTACATATGTCACTTACAGCGAATATGGACATTAATAAAACTGTTTACATGTCATATAACCCTATATATCAATATGATACAATCTTTATTTAAATAATTTATACAATACTGCCTTTGTGTGAGCGGAGATTGTGGACTATTTGAAATAATCGGCTATAAAACCCTATTATATAGTTATTTAATGTTTAAATAAAACCCTTTATTATCTCCATTTATTCTTTTCATTTTCTTTCCCGTTTTTGGTATACTATTGTTAATTATCCATAGAATTCAATAATGTAAACTGCAATAAAGTTCCGGTGAATTACATTTGTTTAAAATATATTTATTACATTTGTAATAACTTAAAATAATTGATAGTTCCATGAAAGATCGTATTACACAATTACTGGCGAGTGAAGGTATATCACCGGCAGAATTCGCAGATAAGATCGGTGTTCAGCGTTCAAGTATATCCCATGTTTTAAACGGGCGCAATTATCCCAGCGCCTCATTTATTCAGAAAATTCTGGTATCCTACAAAACATTAAGTCCCCGATGGCTGCTTTTGGGTGAAGGATCAATGTTTGAAGCTAAACCCGGGCCTGTAAAAGAACCTTTGCTGTTTGAGTTTCCAGGTAGTCAGGAATCCGTAAAAACCGGAGCAGGCCCTGCTAAATCTATGGATTCTTCATTGAAAGCTAGTTCTGATCAATCGTTTAATACATTATCTGTTACGCCCGATTCTACGATTCCTCCAAACCAACCTGCTGATTTAAATTTATCACATTCTATGCCAAATTTATCTAGTTATATATCAGATAGCAAGGACGTTGACCGTATTGTATTCTTCTTTACCGACAAAACTTTTGCAGTATATACACCTTCAAAATAGAATTAGCCTATATTTGCATGAATTATTGCAGTTTAGAGCATATGCTTGTCATAATTACTGAACAAACAAATTTAAACTGCTTCAAATGAATGTTTAAATTTCATGCGGATGAGAAAGACCGTTCAGAACCTGAAGGTTATTGCAAACCTTCAACTTAACGAGGACCATCATTTATTACAATTGCAAGTGCCTGATCAATTAGGTAATATACATCCTGGGCAGTTTGGGAATATACTGGCAGATCACTCTCAAAGTGTTTTTGTACGTCGCCCATTTTCTATTTATTCGGTAGATTATATTAATAATACAATATCTTTTCTGATAAAAGTAATTGGAGAGGGTACGCGATCACTTGCGCAATCGCCTGTAAACAGCCATTTAAGTGTCATTTTTCCACTTGGTACGGGCTTTACAATTCCTGCTTCAGATGAAAAAATTCTACTGGTAGGCGGAGGCAGCGGACTTGCTTCGTTGATGAGTATCGCACAAGTACTTAGTCGCAATACAAACCATGTCACTATTTTGCTTGGAGCACGTTCTGTTGATGGCCTGGTTGAACTTAACCATTTCTCTGAATTTGGCGCTCTGTGCACGACAACAGAGGATGGATCGCATGGAGTGAAAGGTTATGTTACCGATCATCCTGTCATTAAAGAAAATCTGGAGCAATTTTCACGTATTTACACCTGCGGACCCGAGCCAATGATGAAAGCGGTAGCATCAAAGGCCAGATTGAAATCTGTTGAATGTGAAGTTTCACTCGAAAATATGATGGGATGCGGATTTGGTGTTTGTTTATGTTGTGTTACTGAAACAATTAATGGTCATAAATGTGTTTGCACTGACGGGCCCGTGTTCAATATAAATCAATTAAAATGGCAGATTTAAGCACTAAGATCCATGCGATTCAACTGAAGAATCCTGTACTAACAGCTTCAGGCACATTTGGTTATGGTCTTGAATTTGATGATTTTTTTGATGTCAGCCTGCTTGGCGGTATTATCGTAAAAGGAACAACAATCCATCCGCGACAAGGAAATTCATATCCAAGAATGGCAGAAACTACTGCCGGTATGCTCAATGCAGTAGGTCTTCAAAATGCCGGAGCACCCTATTTTGCAACCAATATCTATCCCAGATTAACGAAATACAACACCAATATACTCGTAAATGTCTCGGGATCAACAATTGATGAATACATTGCCTGCGCTGAGATCATTAATGAACTAGAGCATATCCCTGGCATTGAATTAAATATTTCGTGCCCTAATGTAAAGGAAGGCGGAATGGCATTTGGCACCAGCTGTCCTTCCATTAAAGCTGTAGTAAGCGCAGTAAGAGCAGTTTATGATAAGACATTGATCGTAAAATTATCGCCCAATGTGACTGATATCAGTGAATTAGCCTTGGCAGCCGAAGATGCCGGTGCAGACAGCATTTCGCTGATCAATACTTTGTTAGGCATGGCTATTAATGCAGAAACCCGTAAACCCCTGCTTTCTACTGTCACCGGCGGACTGTCAGGCCCTGCAATTAAGCCAATTGCTTTACGAATGGTGTGGCAGGTTGCTCAGGCCGTTAAAATTCCCATCATCGGTATGGGTGGTATTATGAATGCAACCGATGCTATAGAGTTTTTTCTGGCTGGAGCCTCCGCTATCCAGGTTGGGACTGCCAGCTTTATCGATCCGCTGGCAAGCATAAAAATAATAGATGGAATAAATTCCTATCTTAATCGTCACAAAATTAGTTCAATAGGTGACATTGTTGGCTGTTTACAAATGTGAATTACAAATGTAAACAGTTGATTTCTGATTGATTTATAATAAATATAATTATTTATATCGTTGACTATGCATAAGTTTCGAATTTACAAATTAATCCTGGGGTTGCTGGTTTTTCTCTTGCTGCCTTCTGATCATAGTGTTTTTTCGAATAGAAATATACTCCTAAATTCTCAGATTGAGTCATTTAATAGACTAATAATTAATAAGTTAATCGAAGATCAGAATTCGGTTTTCATTGATGCCTCCATTGAAAAATTCATGTCACAGAATGGATTAAAAGGGATTTCAGTGGCTATAGTCAAAAATGAAAAACTCATTTTTGTCAAAGGATATGGTTTTGCTAATGAAGAAGCTCAGATTCCGGTTACTCCTAACAACCTTTTCCGAATAGCGAGTGTCTCAAAACTAATTACTGCCGTAGCAGTTATGAAACTCGTTGAGAATTCAAAAATTTCACTTGACTCGAAAGTGTTCGGCAAATATGGAATTCTAAACGACGAACAGTTTCTTCATATCAAAGATAAACGACTTGAAAAAATCACAGTTCGACACCTCCTAAATCATTCTGCGGGCTGGACTCAGCATTATGGTGATCTTGCGTTCCTGCCAAAATCAGTAGCTAAAGGAACAGGTGAATCATTACCTGTAAATATAGACTCGTACATCAGATTTGTTACCACACACAGGGTTCATTTCGAACCTGGAACGAACAGCGTTTATTCAAACCTGGGATATGTCATTTTAGGCAAAGTTATTGCGAAAGTGGCCGGAACAGATTACGAAACATTTGTTAAGACCGAGGTGCTTAAACCTGCCGGAATAACGGATATGCAATTAGGAAAAAGCTTTTTGGAAGAGGCATTTCCCGCCGAGGTAAGATATTATCAACCGTCAGATGGTGAATTAGTTGAATCTTTCGACGGAAGTGGCCGGATGGAGTCGAAAATATATGGCGGAAATGATATTCATCTGCTGGGTTCTGCCGGCGGATGGCTGGCCTCAGCAATTGACTTATTGAAGCTATTAGTCGTTATCGACAATAACCCTTCTGTTAAAGATATCCTTTCCGTTGAAAGTATAAATGAAATGACCCGTGTTGATCCCAAAGGATTGGATCCTTTAGGATGGAGACGTACCAACGAGGTGGGCGAATGGTGGCGCACGGGTACATTGCCCGGGTCTTCGGCGCTGGTGAAGAGATTGCCCAACGGAATTTCATGGGTTATACTCTCAAATACGAGTAATTATAAAGGGCCTAAACTTGCTTTCGAAATGGATCGGATTATGTCACGTATATTGCTCAAAGTTGATAATTGGCCAGACTACAATCTCTTTTCGTTTGTAAATAATTGAATTATTTCAGAGACCTTGCTAAACTAAAATATAAATTTTTTGTTTAATAGTGGTATGAATGCGCAAACTTGAATTTATTTGTAATATCAATTAAAAGAAAACAATAAGCAATGTCAGATTTTCACATACTAATACCAAAACTTGGGGAGAGTATTCAGGAAGCTACTATTACTAAATTATTTGTAAAACAAGGAGATACAGTAGTTGAAGATGATATTCTCTTTGAAATCGCTACGGATAAAGTTGATTCTGAAATTCCTTCACCGGTTGCCGGAACAATAAAAGAGATCAGGTGTGCTGAGAATGATTTAATTCCGGTAGGACAGATCGTGATAGTAATTGCTTTAGAAAATGATGAAATAAAAGTGCATGAAGTTGAAATTATTCCGGTTAAATCCGAAATAATTGTCAAAGAGGAAGCAAAAATAAGCGCACCTCCTGTTTCAAGCGATGAACCAATTGTATTGGCTGCTAAAAATGAAATTAAAAATACAGGCCGGTTTTATTCGCCTCTTGTAAATAGCATCGCAGCGAAGGAAGGTGTCACTTTAAATGAACTTGAATCGATAAAGGGCAGTGGATTAGGTGGAAGAGTTCAGAAAAACGATATAATTAAATTCGTCGAACAGCGTACTAAAGGAATAAGCAGGTCCTCTTCGCAGTTTGAACAGCCGAATGTATCTCAATATGAGGCCGTCACTGCTCCGGTTAAACCAAAAGTTTCTGTCTCTGTTGGTGCGGAAGATACTATTCTTAAAATGGATCGCATCCGCAAATTGATTGCAACCCATATGGTGATGTCCAAGCAGGTTTCACCCCATGTTACCACTGTGGTAGAAGCCGATGTTACAAATATTGTGCTTTGGAGAAATGCTGTTAAAAATGATTTCGAAATCAAATATGGTCAGAAACTTACGTTTATGCCCATTTTCGTCGAAGCAACAGCAAAGGCACTCTCTGAATTTCGCCAGGTAAATGCATCTGTGGATGAGGACAATATTATTTTGCGCAAGCATATTAATATTGCGATTGCCGTGGCAACCAACGATGGAAATCTTGTAGTACCAGTTATTAAAGATGCTGATTCAAAGAATCTTGTAGGTATTAGCCGCGAAATTAACACTTTTGCAAAAGCCGGTCGTGAAAATAAACTAAGTCCTGATGATCTCCAGGGTGGAACCTTTACAATAACTAATTTTGGATCCTTCGGCGGACTTATCGGAACTCCTATTATTAATCAGCCACAGGTCGCTATTCTTGCCGTTGGTATGATAGAGAAAAAACCTGCAGTGATGGAGACACCAACAGGAGATGCAATTGTAGTTCGGCACAAAATGTTTTTGTCGCTTTCTTACGATCATCGGGTTGTTGACGGAATGCTGGGAGGTAAATTTCTTCGTCGGATTGCCGACCTATTGGAACAATTTGAACAAAATATAATTTAGTTGATTTAAAATGCAGAATATGAAAGTTTCAGTCGATACGTCAGTACATCAAATTTTTACGATCAAGAATACTGATAAAGCGCTCCTCGAAAAATGGTATTATTTGATGATACTTGGGCGAATAATCGATGAAAAGGCTCCGAATTATCTTAAGCAGGCAATTGGATGGTCCTATCACGCTCCATATGCCGGACATGATGGAATTCAATTAGCTATTGGCCAGGTATTTAATAGAGAAAATGATCATCTTTTCCCGTATTATCGGGATCTGTTAACTAATCTGTCAGCAGGGCTTACCGCTGAAGAGATAATTTTAAACGGGATCTCCAAAGCAGCTGATGTTTGCTCTGGTGGAAGGCATATGTCGAATCATATCGGCAAACCTGAATGGAATATTCACAATGTATCTTCAGCTACCGGAAACCATACTTTACATGCGGTCGGGGTGGCTCGTGCCATCAAATATTACAAGAGTAAAGGTGTCGCAATTAGTTCTCAGGGCGAGTCTTCAGTTTCGGAAGGTTATGTTTATGAGGCGATTAATGGTGCATCAACTGAGGAGCTGCCTGTAATTTTTGTTTTTCAGGATAACGGATACGGAATCTCGGTACCTAAAAAAGATCAGACCGCGAATAGGAAGGTTGCCAATAATTTTTCGGGATTTAAAAATCTCAGGATCATACATTGTAACGGTAAAGATGTTTTTGATTCAATAAATGCAATGACCGAGGCCAAAAGATGGTCCTTAGAGAACCTGCATCCATGTATTGTGCAGGCAAATTGTATCAGAATTCATTCACATTCAAATTCCGACCGTCACGATCTGTATCGGAACGATGTTGAGTTGGATTTTGTGCAGCAATCGGATCCTCTGGCAAAGTTTAAGCGGATGATATTGCGTTACGAGCGTTTAACACCCGAAGAAATTCAGGCCATTGAAGACAGGGCAAAGGAAGAAGTTAAGATTGCTCATCGCAGCGCAATGGCATCGCCCGATCCCGATCCTGCTTCAATATTTGATTTTATAATTCCTGAGCCTTATCCGGCATCAAAATATCCTGACGGGCTGCACAATTTCAATGGTGAGAAGAAGAAACTTATCGAAGGTATAAATGAAACGTTGAAAGCTGAGTTTCGGCTTAATCCCGATACTTTTATTTGGGGTCAAGATATCGCAAATAAGGAAAAAGGCGGTATCTTCAATGTTTCGAAGGGATTGCAGAAGGAATTTGGACCCGACAGAGTATTTAACGGACCAATTGCCGAAGATTTTATTACAGGTACTGCAAATGGAATGTCTCGTTATGATCAGAAAATCAGAATAGTAGTTGAAGGAGCGGAGTTTGCGGATTACTTTTGGCCGGCTATGGAACAATATGTCGAAATGACCCATGAATATTGGCGAACGAACGGTAAGTTCAGTCCAAATGTCACTATTCGCCTAGCTTCCGGAGGATATATCGGGGGTGGCTTGTACCATTCGCAATCTACTGAAGGCACCTTGGCCACGTTTCCGGGAATAAGAATCGTTTATCCATCGTTTGCCGACGATGCGGCAGGATTACTAAGAACTTCCATACGATCAAAGGGGCCAACACTCTTTTTGGAACCCAAGGCGCTATATAATTCACCCGTGGCAGCAACTGCAATTCCAGATGATTTCGAGGTTCCCTTTGGTAAAGGACGAATTCGTCGCGATGGAACTGATTTAAGTTTAGTGACTTACGGCAATACAACTCATCTTTCACTTAAAGTAGCTGAGAAGCTTGCTGGCGAAGGATTTCATATTGAAGTGATTGATATTCGTTCTCTTATTCCTCTTGACAAGGAGATGATTCTGAAATCAGTTCGTAAAACGGGAAAAGTATTGGTCGTTCATGAGGATAAAGTGTTTGGGGGATTTGGCGGTGAATTGGCATCTATTATCAGCGAAGAGGCTTTTGAATACCTGGATGCCCCTGTTCGCAGAGTTGGCTCTGAATTTACTCCCGTTGGTTTTAGCAGGATCCTTGAGGCAGCAATTTTAATCAATGAAGAAAAAATTTATTCGGCTGCGCTGGCATTGTTAAAATACTGATCTTTACAAATTATTTAAATAGATATAACCGGATGGGAAAAGTAGGCCTTTTTTACAGTTTTAATTCAAAAAAAACAGCAAAGATTGCAGGAATTATTCACAATGCATTCTCCGGAGAGGAGGTAAAGCTTATTAATGTTGATGACGTCAGGAAAGAAGACTTTCAGGAATTTGATAATTTAATTATTGGAGTTCCAACATGGTTTGATGGTGAATTACCCAATTATTGGGATGAATTGCTTCCTGCGCTTGAAGAGATTGATTTTTCTCACAAGAAAATCGCTGTTTTTGGATTAGGAGACCAAAAGGGATATCCTGAAAATTTTTGTGATGCTATTGGTATTATGGCAGCATTTTTCGAGGATAAAGGCGCATCAATTGTAGGATATTTTCCTTTGGAAGGATACACATTTGAAGGCTCAAAAGCTGTCAGAAACGGCCTTTTTATGGGTTTACCACTTGATCAGGAAAATCAGGCCAGACTTACAAACGGACGCATTGAAAATTGGGTGGCTGATTTAAAAACTGTATTTAATTAATAATTTGTTTATAAATTAGGTACTGTCTCTTAAAATCGTTGATATTTCTTAATTTTAATGCATTCTGACTTCGTTTTTATGCCTAAAATAATACGCGATTTTTTTATTATTTCACTTATGATTATTGCCGTTTATTTAATGGCAAAGATTATTAAATACAACAAGCAATACTGGCCTTTAGAGATAAAGGTTCGCAAGGTTCAATTAACCGAAGCTGATTCAATATATTTTCAGGCAGATACCGCTTTAATTCCACTTGATTATATTGGATCAATTGATTTCCGCCTGGTAAATGCTGAGCAAAGAAAGGATTTGTTTATTCAATATTTACTGCCTGCGATAGTTATTACACGTGAACGCCTGCTGGATGATTTGCATCATGTTGAATTTATTGAGCAAAGAATAAATCAAAAAATTGAGATTTCGGAGTCTGATTCTACGTTTCTTTTTGGAATAAAGCTCAAATATGAAACCGATTCGCTGGACGAGTTGAAAAAACGAATTTTTCCCCATCCGGTTAGCCTTGCACTTACTCAAGCTGTTCTTGAATCGGGGTGGGGTACTTCAAGTATATTCCGGCATGGAAATAATATCTTCGGAATGATGTCATTTTCCAGCGATGATCCCCGGTCATTAATACAGTTCAAGGAAGGAGAAGATGATCGATATCTTAGAACATATAGTTCTGTTTTTGAGTCTGTTGATCATTATTACCTTACCATTTCAACCGTTTCTTCCTATAAAAAATTCAGACAAAAACGATGGGAGGGGACAGCCTCTGTTGAATTGTTGCGGTATATGGGCAGCTATCATGAATCAGATCAGTATGCCGAAATGGCGCGATCAATTATTTCAAGCAATGACCTTTTACGATATGATAATGTCTTCATTGCCCCAAGATACCTTGAAAGTAAAACAATCATCTCTTATTTAATGAATTATTAATATTTTGATAACCAATTAGATTGGTGAAATAAATTTCATTCAATTACCTTTGTCCTAAAATTTGCAAGAAATGAGAATGAAAATTAAGAAGACCATCGCTATTGTAGCTCACGATAACCGTAAGAAAGACATGGCCGAATGGGTTGCATACAATTGGAAAGAATTGGCTCAGCACACGCTGGTTTGTACAGGAACTACAGGCAAAATGGTTGATGATACGATCAGTCTGAAATGCAAAGAATACGATGCGATGCCGCCACAGGTAATTATACTGAAATCAGGACCGTTGGGCGGCGATCAGCAGTTAGGATCAATGATTTGTGAAGGAAATGTTAACCTGCTGATCTTTTTCTGGGATCCAATGCAACCTCAGCCTCATGATGTTGACGTTAAGGCATTGCTTCGAATCGCTGTACTTTATAATATTCCTACAGCATCAAACCGTTCAACCGCCGATTTTATCATCTCCTCACCACTATTTCACCTCGATTATAAGCCAATCATCAAGGATTACAGCGCTTATATTACCAGAAAGGTGGAATAGAATTCTATTTTTCGGTCTGTACCTTTTGCTTTGCCATTGGAACAAATTTAATCGACACTGAGTTAATACAATAGCGAAGTCCGGTCGGCGGAGGACCATCTTCAAAAACATGACCTAAATGAGCTTCGCAGTTTGCACATGTAATTTCAGTTCTAATCATTCCATGGCTTTTATCTGCAATTACATTGATTGACTTTAAATCAGCAACATCACTAAAGCTTGGCCAGCCGCATCCTGATTTGAATTTTGAATCTGAATTAAATAGCAGGGCGCCGCAATTCGAGCACATATAATTTCCCTTTTCATAAAAATCGAAATATTGCCCTGTAAACGCACGCTCTGTGCCTTTATTTCGGGTAACTTCATATTCCAGAGGTGTTAATCCTGATTTCCATTCATCAGCCGATTTAATAACCTTAGGATTGAAATGTTGTGCTTTTAGCTTTTTTGACCTGATATCTTCTTGTGCCATAACCTGAATGTTTGAGATTAGAATAAAAAGAAATATAAACAAGATAATTGATTTCATCAGAAGATAATTTGTTTTTTAATTGCCTGGGTGAACACCTGTG
>JBAXOA010000090.1:0-17481 GCA_037133495.1 Mariniphaga sp.
AACGACATTTTCTATAAACGTGCGACCTCTCTGAGGTCTTTGAAATCATATCTCAGGATACAGTATTTGAGGAATTATGCGACAATAAATCTTTCCAATTCCTAATTTCTTCCGCCAGCTGGCGGACCTAATTCGTAATTCCTAATTCCTAATTTCGTATCGTGATTCCCAAAATCATTCATTATTGTTGGCTGAGCGGTGAGCCTTATCCTGAGCTGATCAAAAAATGTCTGGATTCGTGGAAAGTTCATCTGCCCGATTATAAATTCGAACTTTGGGATTTGGCAAAGGTTCAAAATATCGACAGCGAATGGTTACGGCAAACAATTGCGGTGAAGAAATACGCGTTTGCAGCCGATTTCATCAGAGTATATGCCCTCTCTCATTTTGGAGGAGTTTATCTGGATGCCGACGTCGAATTGGCTGGATCGCTCGATCCGTTTATAAGAAATGATTTTTTCATTGGTTATGAATACAATAATGACCTGGAACCTGCTGTTTTTGGCTCAGTTGCCGGTCATCAATGGTTATCCGATCTTTTAGGTTATTATCAAGACCGGCCATTTATAAAGATTGATGGGGAGCAGGATATAAGAACATTGCCTTCAATTTTTAACGAGACAGCCGCTATAAGATTCGGATTTAAATCAAATGGCAAAATGCAGGAGATCAAAAATCCATCTGTTAAAATTTATCCTTGCGATTTTTTTTCTCCGAAAAATATTTATTTCAAAAAAATAAAAAGAACCGGCAATACGGTAGCTATTCACCATTTTCACGGTAGTTGGTATAAAAAAACCAATATGATGATTTTAAAACAGATTTTTCATCAGTTCCTTTACCTAATAGGTGGTAAATCATTTCACAATCAATTCATTCAGATTATCCGGAGAATTAGCAAGTGAAAAACGAACATAAAGTTAATGCTTCTATGAATTTTTCTGTCCTTATTTCAGTGTACGATAAGGAAAATCCCGAATACCTCAAGGCTGCCTTAGAGAGTATCTGGAATAAACAGACCTTAAAACCATCCGAGATTGTTCTGGTTAAAGATGGCATTCTAACACCCAGACTTGAAAAGGTAATCGAGGAATTTAATTCAATCGTACCACTGATAATCTGCAAGTTAGATCATAATCTGGGATTAGGAAAAGCGTTGGCTATAGGATTAAACTCATGTTCTAACGAGTTGATTGCCAGAATGGACAGCGATGACATTTCGTGTCCCGACCGGTTCGAAAAACAGATCAGGTTAATGACTGATTTTCCAAAACTCGACATTTCAGGAACAAATATTGCCGAGTTTCACAACCACAGCGATAAGGTTTGTTCTCATCGCCGGTTGCCGTCACAATTCACCGAAATAAAAAAATTCGCAAAAAAAAGAAATCCCTTAAACCACATGACGGTCCTGTTTAAAAAGTCAGCGGTTCTTGGCGCAGGAAATTACCAGCCTTTTTTTGGTTACGAAGATTATTATCTTTGGATCCGAATGTTGCAAAACGGATCGGTGATCGGGAATATCCCCGAAGAACTTGTTTATGCGCGCGTTGGCAATAATATGTATGCACGCAGACATGGGTTCCGCTTTTTCAGACAAGAATTAAGACTTCAGAAGGAGCTACTGAGGATTGACTTTCTAAATAACGGGGAGTATTTCAGAAATATTATTCTGCGTGCTTTTCCCCGGTTATTCCCGGTTTGGGGATTAAAATTAGTTTACAAATTTCTTCATAAATGAGACATATAGCCTTAATCGGTGCAAGCGGATTTATCGGAACCAGACTGATTGACCTAATAGGAAAAGAGAACTGCTACAATATTGACAAGCATCCAAGTGAGAAATACAACGATATTACCTCACTCCACGACATAAGGGAAAAGCAACTTGATCATGTATTCACACCTGAAACTGATACGGTAATTCTTTTGGCTGCAGAACATCGCGATGATGTCTCCCCAATTTCATTATATTATGAAGTCAATGTAAATGGAACCCGGCATATTCTGGATGTCCTGGATAAAAAGGGAATATCAAATATTATTTTTATTAGTTCATGTGCAGTTTATGGATTAAACAAGAAAAATCCTGACGAATTATTTCCTCCCGATCCTTTTAGCCACTATGGAAAAAGTAAATGGCAGGCCGAGAAAATTCTTCGCGAATGGCAGCAAAAAAACGGGAACAACAAATCACTCACAATTATACGTTCAACAGTAGCTTTCGGCGAAAAAAACCAGGGAAACGTACATAATTTGCTGCGTCAGATCGCTTCAGGTAAGTTTTTGATGATTGGAAGAGGACAAAACCGGAAGTCGATGGCATACGTCGGCAATGTTGCGGCATTTATTAAGTTCTGCCTCGAGACCAAAAAACCAGGAGTAACAGTATTGAACTACACCGATCAGCCCGATCTTACCATGAATGAACTGGTACTTCAGGCTGAAGAGAGCCTCAACAGAAAACTCCCATCGCTCAGACTTCCCTATTGGCTGGGATTAACGGGCGGATTGTGTTTTGATTTACTTTCATGGCTTACCGGTAAAAAATTCACAATCAACAGTATAAGAATAAAGAAATTCTGTGCCACCACTCAGTTTGATGCTACACAGGCGCACAATACCGGCTTTATTCCACCTTACACCCTGGCTGAGGGATTGGACCGTACACTTAAAAGCGAATTTGGGGAAAAGAAATAATGCGACCTATATTCCAGCGCTGCTAATCTAATGCGAAACACGAAAAAGGGGAATACTCCAAAAGATCATTCAAGAAATATAGATGTTCAGAATGAAAAGAATTTTCATAATGACATCTTCAAGGATACTTCAAAACGGGATATTAGTGTTGGTAAGTTTTACATTCTTCAAAAAGCAATCCTTGACCAATTTCATAAAGAAATCAATAAAATAGTAAATGAAGGATCTGCGGTCATTGAAATTGGATGTGGTTTAGATGAAACATTGTTTACCACACTCAATGGATGCGAAAACCGATATGCGATTGATATATCTGAAGTTGCAATTGATGAACAAAAAATTAAGGCAAGAAACGCGAAGATAAACATCAATTATTTTGTGATGGATGCCCATCATCTCAGTTTTGAGGATGCTGCTTTTGATTTGGTTTTTGGGACAAGCATTTTACATCATTTAAGTCTTGAAACGGCTCTGCCGGAATTTCGCAGAATACTTAAACCGAACGGGAAGCTTATTTTCATCGAGCCGTTGGGAATCAATCCCCTGATTAACAAATTTAGAGATAAAACTCCTGAGTTAAGGACCGCTGACGAAAAACCGTTTGATCTAAGCGATTTACGATTAATCCGATCTGTATTTTCATCGGCAACCTTTGTTTTTTTCGATTTATCGACCCTGATGCTGCCTGTTATATTTGGCAATACTATTAATAATCAGCTCATAAACGCCTTTAGAAAACTTGATTCATTTCTTTTTACAGCACTTCCCTTCCTCAAGTATTATTCGTGGCAAGTGTTAATCATAGCATCCAAATAACCACTCTGTTGTCAATATATACTGATTTCCCAACTCAAAATACCTCTAATGAAACACCCATGAATCTGCGCTTCGCAAACACGAAGGAAGATAACACAGGTGTTCTATCAGGCAAAAAAAAACAAATTATCTTCTGATGAAATATAGGAATTTACTCTTTATCGTTTTTGTAATTAGCATATTAAGTATTCATCTTCATTCCAGTGCGCAATCATTACCCGTTGGCACACCTGCATTGGAAGATGCGTATCGGAGGGCTCAGTTACTTGGACAAATTGATTCGACAATTTCATTTACATCCAGACCTTTCTTTCCTGAAGCAAGTTTAAAACTAAAAAATGGATTTGATCCTTATGATCAATTGGCTGGGACGAAAGATGGAAAATTGAGAGGAGATTTTCGGTTCTTAGGCAAATGGGGCGCAATCAAGCTATTGCCCATCACCTGGGAACAACAGTTCAATACTCACAATCCTTACAGTATGAATGACGGGGAAATGATCCCGGCACGAGGCTACCAATCGATGTTCAGTGCAGGCGTTTATGCCAGACTTGGCCCCTTGAGTATTCAGCTGCGACCCGAATATGTCTATGCTGAAAACAGAGCATATGACGGTTTTCCTGCGTCGGCTTCCGATAGAATGTGGGGTGGTTATTACAATTTTCTTGACCGCATCGATCTTCCCGAACGATTTGGAGACAAGGCCTATAACCGTTTATTCTGGGGACAGAGCAGCATACGACTCACGGCAGGACCTGTGTCTCTTGGCTTTTCGAACGAAAACATGTGGTGGGGTCCAGGTATGCGTAATGCGATGCTAATGACCAATACATCGGGTGGCTTTCTTCATTTCACGTTGAATACAATACGACCCGTTAAGACATTTATCGGATCTTTCGAAGCTCAGATCATTGCCGGCCGACTCGATAATTCAGGATTTGCCCCGCCAGATACAAACCGCACTTTCAACGGATATAAATTATATCAGCACAAAAGAACCGACTGGCGTTACATCAATGGCATGGTGATCAGCTATAGTCCCAGATGGATTCCCGGACTTTTTCTCGGAATCACCCGCAGCTTTATGATTTATCACGAAGATATGGGGAACTTCCCGGTGATCTCGCCGACCAATAAAAAAAATACGAATGGAGGAAACGAAATTGCGAAGGGCGGCGATCAGCTTATGTCATCATTCGTCAGATGGGTGCTGCCCAAAGAGCATGCTGAGGTCTATTTTGAATATGGCCGGGAGGATCACTCTTATAATTTCAGAGATTTCATCCTCGAACCCGACTACGCACGTGCCTACATTTTTGGATTCCGAAAATTATTTCCACTGATTACTCATCCGGGACAATGTCTCCAGTTCAATCTTGAAGTTACTCAATTGGAGCAAAACAGGACCAATCAGCAAAGAGAAAGCATTTACTTTTATGCACATACCGATGTCCGACAGGGATATACCAATCGGGGACAATTGCTGGGAGCAGGAATTGGTCCCGGAAGCAATATGCAATCGCTCAGTATAAGCTGGGTTAAATCACTAAAATCGATCGGATTGCAAGTTGAACGGTATGTTCACAACAACGACCTGCACTACAACGACGTAAAAGACATACGGGCCAATTGGGTTGATGTTGGAGTTGCGTTACTGGGTGAGTGGGATTACAAAAATCTGCTTTTTACTGCTAAAACTGAGATGGTCAGGTCAATGAATTACGAACATCTGTATAATCCGGATCCGGCCAATAAGGATTTCTGGGCACCAGGACAGGATATCTATAACTTCCAGACAAAAATCGGAGTCACTTATAGGTTCTAAGGAAATAACATTCATCAATTTTGAATTCATTCGTTGTGAAGATTACCCATTATCTTAAAATAGCTTTTCTAATAATCGGGTGTTCTGCTGCAGCATTAACAAAAGGACAATCGGTACCAGTGGGAACACCCGTACTGGAAGATTATTACCGACGGGCACAGTTGCTGGGACAAATTGATTCATCCATCTCTTTTACAGCAAGACCCTTCTTTCCTGTAGAGGCTTTGAAATTCAAGAGCGCCTTCGATCCCTCACAAACATTCGATTCGGAGCGTAAAAGCAAGTTTGACGGGACAACCCGGTTTTGGGGAAAATCAGGAATGATTCAGCTTTTGCCGGTTACCTGGCAGCAACAATACAATACGCACCATCCCTATAGCCTGAATGACGGAGCCATGATCCCGGCACGAAGCTACCAATCGATGATGAGTGCCGGATTTTATGCCAAAATCGGTCCAATAAGCTTTCAGTTGCGGCCCGAAATTGTTTATGCGGAAAACAAACCGTTTGAAACCTTTATCCCACACAAATCCAATCAGGCAATTGCGGCCTATTACGCCTTCAAAAACATTATCGATCTGCCTGAATATTTTCAGGACGAGCCTTATAAACGAATCTTCTGGGGTCAAAGCAGTGTTCGGCTGACTTTAGGTCCGGTGTCTGCAGGAATCTCCTCCGAAAATCTTTGGTGGGGACCCGGAATCCGGAATTCCCTTTTGATGACTAACAGCGCAGGTGGATTCAACCATTTTACCCTCAACACAGTAAAGCCTATCCGTACGCCAATAGGTTCTTTCGAAGGACAAATCATTGGCGGAAGATTAGATCCTTCGGGATTCTTTGGAGCAGACACCAACTTGGTTATTGACGGGAATAAACATTACCGTACTAAACGCGATGACTGGCGTTATATCAATGGAATGGTCCTGAGTTTTCAGCCCCGATGGGTTCCGGGACTATTTTTGGGATTAGCGCGGAGCTTTATCTCCTATCACAGTGATATGCATAACCGTTTTGCCGACTACCTTCCTATTTTTTCGGCTCTTGACAAAAAGGCCAACTATGGCGGCGGAGAAAGCAGAGTAGCCGGCGATCAGCGCGCTTCGGTGTTCATTCGCTGGCTCCTCCAAAAGGAACATACGGAACTTTATTTTGAATATGGGCGCGAAGATCACGCCTACGACTTACGTGATATGACCATTCAACCCGATCATTCAAGGGCTTATATATTGGGCTTAAGGAAACTGTTTCCTCTGAATAAAGATAAAAACACTTATCTTCAATTTAACTTCGAGCTAACCCAATTAGAAGCCAATATGACAAACATATCAAGAGCAGCCTCATATATTTGGTATGCGCACATCGCTGGAATCTGGCATGGCTATACTCATAATGGACAATTGGTTGGCGCAGGGATTGGTCCGGGCAGCGACATGCAGACAGCCACCATCACCTGGGGAAAAGGGTTGAAGAGTGTGGGTATTCAACTGGAACGGAATGTGCACAACAATGATTTGTTCTATATTGCAATTCAGGATATTCGCGCCCATTGGGTTGACGTGAATATTGCTGCCCTTGGGGAGTGGAATTATCAAAATCTCCTTTTCTCAGCCAAACTCGAATTGATCAGATCGCTTAATTACGAATATAATTACCAACCCATACCTGTTGACCTTTCGCAATATTGGGTACCCGGAAGAGACACCTATAATTTTCAAGCCAACATCGGTGTGAGTTACAGGTTTTAGAAGACAATTAGGAAATATCAATTTAAAAAAAAGGGTACACAGGGTAACACAGTGTAACTTGTAACCCTTCGTAACCCGTAACCCTTCGTAACCCGTAACCATTTGTAACCCGTAACCCTTCGTAACTCGTAACCATTTGTACCCCGTGCAACCCTGTGTAACTTTTTTTCATCCATCAAAATCAAATAAAATCACAAATATGAAACTTTATCATTTCCTTCTCTTTCTTTTGCTGTTTTTCGTCGCTGCAGGACAAAACGTAAAAGGTCAGATTCCGGCCAATCCGTCTTCGGTTGATGTCAATAACCTGAGCGATGCACAGATTCAAAAAATAATGCAGGAGATTCAATCCCGTGGACTATCACAGGATCAGGCTATTGCGCTTGCAAAAGCGCAGGGTGCAACGCAGATGCAGATCGATCAATTGATGATGCGGATGCAGAATATTTCTCCTGCAGGCACCACAACAGGCACGACCCTGGCAAGCCCTGGTACAACTGTTGTTCCAGGAGGTTATTCAGTTCCCAAAACACGTGTCAAGGTCTCCGAAAAAACAAAGAAAATATTTGGATATCAGCTCTTTAATTCCGACAATCTCACCTTTGAACCGGGTATTAATATCCCGATTCCACAAAATTACGTGCTGGGCATCGGCGATCAGCTCATCATCAGCGTTTGGGGCGCCTCCCAGTCCAAGGTGCCGGTAACCATCGAAAAAACCGGGGCTATCACCATTCCTGATGTTGGACCGGTGCACATTGCAGGTATGTCGTTCGAAAAAGCACAATCCCTTATCAAAAGCCGGTTGGAGAACATCTATAGTGGTATGGCAGGCGATCATCCCAATACCTGGGCAGAGGTAAATGTTGGTAATGTCCATTCCATAAAGATCAATGTCCTTGGGGAGATCAATGCCCCCGGAACCTATACGCTCCCCTCGACCGCTTCGGCTTTTAACGCCCTTTACCTGTCGGGAGGACCAAATGAAAATGGGTCGTTCCGTGAAATACGACTGATCCGTGATGGTGCGACAATCAAAACAATAGATATTTATGACTTTTTAATCAATGCCGATCCTTCTGCCAATGTTCAGTTGCGCGAGCAGGATATCCTCTTTGTGCCTAACTACAAAACACACGTAGAGATTGATGGCGAGATAAAGCATAAAGGAATCTTCGAGATAAAAAATACGGAATCTGTCAGCGACCTGATCCGCTTTGCAGGTGGCTTTGGAGATAAGGCATATACCCAGTCGTTGGTGATCCTTCGCAATAACGCTAAAGAGCGCGAAGTACGCACAGTCCAAAATATCGATTACGGGAAATTTCCATTGCAAAACGGCGACTTTGTAAGGGCAGATTCTATTCTGAACCGTTTTAGCAATAGGGTAGCCATCACTGGGGCGGTTTTCCATCCCGGAAATTACGAATTTACCTCTGGAATGAAGCTCTCCGATCTGGTCAAAAAAGCGGATGGATTACGTGAAGATGCATTTATGAACCGCGGACTGATCAGCAGGATTCAACCGGATAATTCTCCTGAAAATCTCACCTTCGATCTGAAGAGTGTAATGTCCGGAACTGATGATATTGTGCTTCGTAAAGAAGATAAAGTACTAATCCGTTCTATCTCCGAAATGCGCGAAGCTCGTTCCGTAAGTATTTCAGGAGAAATAAGTAAACCTGATAAGTTCGACTTTGAAGAGAACATGACACTCAGCGATCTGATCTTAAAAGCAGGTGGTTTTAAAGAAGAAGCTGATCTGTCGGTTGTTGAAGTCTCCCGGAAATTAAATTACCAGCAAGCCGAGAAAGTGACCAATAAATTGAACGAAATCTACCAGTTCGCTCTCACACGCGATCTCAAACTTTCAACGGCGGATGCCATTTTCAAACTTCAGCCTTTCGATGAAGTTTATGTGCGCAGGGCACCGGGCTACCGCGATCAGGGTACATTCCTGATCTCCGGAGAAGTACTTTATGGCGGATCGTATTCCATCTCGGATAAAGACGAACGGATTTCAGGTGCGATAAAAAGAGCAGGAGGGCTGATTCCGGGAGCATTTGTCAGCGGCGGGACCTTGACGCGCCAAAATAAAATGTCGGCAGCAGAGACCGAAAAAAGATCACATCTAATGAAAAAAGATTCGACTTTAATTAAAGATCCTCGCTTTGCCCTCAAAGAAACCTACCCTGTTGGTATTGACCTGGACAAAATTCTGGCCCATCCGGGTTCTAATATTGACTTGTTGTTGCAGGTCGGCGATATCATCAACATCCCCCGCGAGCTGCAAACGGTGAAGGTATCAGGTGCTGTGATGAATCCGCTGGCTTTGACTTTTGAGAAACGGTTATCTCTAAGGCAATACATCGACAAAGCCGGAGGTTTTGACGAAAAAGCCAAGACTTCAAGAGTTTATGTGATTTATCCCAACGGAACAACCAGCTCAACACACGGATTTATTTTCCCAAGAAATCCGGTTATTGCACCGGGAGCTGAAATTATTGTCCCTAAAAAACCTGAAAGAAAAAGCAACGATAATGCCATGAAATGGGTAGGAATGGCCTCTGTTCTGAGCTCACTCTCAATAGCAATTATTACCTTGGTGAATTTGACAAAATAGGAAAAAATAATTAGGAATTAGGAATTAGGAATTAATAATTGAAACAAATAATTGATAATCAAAAGAGATGAAAAGTCATAATGTGGTGCAGGAGAAGAGTTTTTATGCAAAATTGACCATCGCTTACAAGGAAGCCCGTGAAACACACTATTGGATTCGATTATTGATTTCAACTGACTATCTCGCAGCAGAAAAGGGAGCAAGTCTTTTGGATGATATTGATGAACTCCTGAAAATCATCGGTTCTATTCAAAGAACCCTTCGGCTTAAGAACTAAATATTAATTACGAATTACGAATTACGAATTAGGTACACCAGACTTCGGCGTGAGCTCAGTCCGTCAGCTGACGGATGGCCGAAGGAATTGTGGTCTTGTGAGTGAACATTATCTTGTAACTTTCTTTTAATCTATATTTTAATAGTAATGAATTCGTATTTTTTTGATTTTTTCCTTTTCTAATTATTCTTTCGTAATTCATAATTCCTTCCGTCATCTGACGGGCCTAATTGTTCTTTCCTAATTCGTTCCTATTTCCTTCCTAATTCCTAATTCGTTCCGCCAGCTGGCGGACCTAATTCGTAATTCATAATTCCTAATTCACAATTATCCCCTATGCAAACCCCCATTACCCCCACTCCACTTCCTGCCGACGACGAAATAGATTTGATCGCCCTTGCCAAAACCTTTTGGTCAGGCAGAAGAACGATTATAAAATCGATTCTGATTTGTGGTGTACTCGGTTTCGTTATCGCGATCACCTCATCAAAAGAGTTTGTCGCCACTACCATCATGGTACCGTCCGGAAGTGATGCCACCTCCAAATTAGGAGGATTAGGAGGATTAGCTGCAATGGCTGGAATTAGTTTGAATACCTCCGCCTCAGGAGGCGACCTCTCACCCATTGTCTATCCCCAGATCGTATCGAGCCTTCCTTTTCAACTGGAACTGATGAAAACACCGATCAACTTTTCCGAATTGAAAGAGCCCGTCTCCTTCTACGATTACTATTCAGGTGTTCAAAAAGAGAATCTGCTGTTGAAATACACCATCGGTTTACCTGGTGTTATTTTGAGTCTGCCTGGAAAAATCATAAAAGCAATCAGAGGTGAAAATCCTCAAGAGATAGGTAATTCCGATAAGAACAGCCCGATTGAACTAACAGAAAAACAGCGGGATGTTCGTTTAATACTTTCAGAGAATATCTCTCTCGAGACCAATCCCAAGGAAGGATTGATCACCCTATCGGCGAGGATGCCCGAAGCTAAAGCTGCGGCCCAGCTGGGTCAGCGTGGCCAAGAGTTACTGCAACGATATATCACCGAATTTAAAATTAAAAAAGCAAAGGCCAACCTTGATTTTATTCAGCAGCGGTTTGACGAAACGGCACAGAAATTTGAGGCTGCCCAGCAGCAATTAGCTGTTTTCAGCGACCGGAATAAAAATGTCTCTTTAGCTACCGCGAAAACAGAGGAGCAGCGGTTAACAAGTCAGTATAATTTAATCTACAGCATCTATTCCGAACTCGCCAAACAGCTGGAGCAGGCCAAGATACAGGTTAAGCAGGATACCCCGGTATTTACAATTATCGAGCCTATCTCTGTACCGACCAAAAGATCGAAGCCCAACCGGCCAATGATCCTTTTCATCTGGCTCTTTCTGGGAGGCGTACTCGGCACAGGAATTGTATTTGGCAAAGGATATCTGAATACTGTTAAGAAGCAGTGGAACGAAAATTAATTACGAATTAGGAATCATGAATTAAGTAATCGGAAAGATTTAATGTCACATTTTTGATTTTCATTTTATTTGAAAATGATCTCTGATAATTACTGAATTATTAAACAAATATTTCGGTGCTTTGCACCTTTTGGTCTAAGACGATTAATCTTCTACAAATATCGCGGTGCTCTGCACCTTAGTAAAACAGGAAAGCAGCAGAGCTGCGAAATATTTGTAGAAATAATGATATTAAGCACGATTCTTAAGGTGCAAAGCACCGCAACGTAATATTCAACATTCACTAATGACCAGGATTTAATGAATTGATTGAAAAATAATACGACATTATTTTATTTCTACAACTTAGGTCCGCCAGCTGGCGGAAGGAATGATCAATTATTATTTTCATGAACGACATCCGGTGGATACAAAGATTCTATAATTTCAGAAAAGCGTTTACCCAGCTTTCCCGTTTTATGGAGAAGAAAGGGTTGAATGAGATGGAAGAACAAGGGCTGATTCAATCCTTTGAATATACATTCGAGCTGGCTTGGAAAACCCTTCAGGATCTTCTCGAAGAAAAGGCAGGATACATTGACATAAAAGGACCAAGACCTGTCCTGATGCAAGCTTTTAAGGATGGTTATCTGACCAATGGTGAAAAATGGATGGAGATGTTAAAAGATCGCAACCGGACAGTTCATACTTACGATGAAGAGATTGCACGTGAAATTATTGCAGCAATTACGCAGGACTATTATGGATTACTGACCAATCTTGATCAAAAATTGGAACAAATTGCGGATCACAGTTAAAGGACAATGCGCTACGGGTTATCAGAAACAGTTATCGAACGACTAACCTCGGTTTTTGCATCAAACCCAAAAATTGAAGTAGCGATTCTATTTGGTTCCAGAGCAAAAGGAACTTATAAAGAAGGCAGCGACATCGATATTGCGTTAAAAGGTGATCTCCTGGATTTGCCTGCACTTAGAAAAATCGAATTGGAAATTGATGTACTATTTTTGCCCTATGCTGTGGATATGATTCTATTCCACAAAATAAATGAACCATTGCTGACCGAACACATCAACCTGATCGGAATTTGCATCTACAAAAAACAAACAAAATCCGCATAACTCTTTTGTTCTGATGAAGACCGAATTTTCCAATAATAAATCCCCCCTGGCCCCCCTTTTTCTAAAGGGGAGATGAATCCTGCACGGTTGATGATTGAAACGTAATTCATAATTCGTAATTCCTAATTGATCATTCTTCTAATTCGTAATTGTCTTCCCCATTCCTAATTGAACATTGATCATTCCTAATTGAACATTCCTTCCGCCAGCTGGCGGACGTAATTATTCTTCTAATTTACAATTATCATGAAAATACTAGTTACCGGCACTGCCGGATTTATCGGTTTTCATCTTGTCAAGGCACTGCTTGAAAAGGGTGATGAGGTAGTTGGAATCGATACCATTAACGACTATTATGATGTCGGACTGAAATATTCGCGCTTAGCTGAAACCGGAATTTCCCGGGAGGCCATCGTCTGGAATGAGCCTGTTCAGAGCTCTAAATATTCAAAATACCGGTTTATCCGGCTCGACATCACCGATCGTGGCAGTCTTGATATCCTATTTGCAGCTGAAAAATTCGACAAAGTAATCAATTTGGCCGCTCAGGCAGGTGTTCGTTATTCGTTGGAGAAGCCCCAGGTTTATATTGATGCCAATATCACAGGATTCTTGAATATCCTCGAATGCTGCAGGTACAACAACATCAAACACCTGGTATATGCCAGTTCATCAAGTGTTTACGGCAATAACAGCAAGATGCCATTAAGCACGGCCGATAGTGTCGATCATCCGATCAGTTTGTATGCTGCCACAAAAAAAAGCAATGAGCTGATGGCGCACACCTACAGTCATCTTTTTGGCATACCAACTACCGGACTACGGTTTTTTACTGTTTATGGTCCCTACGGCAGACCAGATATGGCATTGTTCCTTTTCACCAAAGCCATTCTTGCTGGTGAACCGATACAGGTTTTTAACAATGGAGAGATGAAACGTGACTTTACCTTTGTCGAAGACATCGTTGGAGGAATAACACGGGTGCTTGATCACCCTCCGCTGCCGGATGCCACTAATGCAGCAGATCCTTCTGTGAGCAGGACAGCTCCTTATAAAATATACAATATTGGAAATGGCTCACCTGTCCGGTTGATGGATTTTATTGAGGCGATCGAAACTAAATTAGGAATCAGCGCTAAGAAAGAAATGCTTCCCATGCAACCCGGCGATGTACCCATGACCTGGGCCGACACCTCCGATCTTCAGGCCAACGTGGATTACCGGCCTAACACCCCCATCAAAGTGGGAATAGGGAAGTTTATTGACTGGTACCAAGGCTATTACAAAATCTGATACGGGTTACAAGTAAAAAAGTTACACTGTGTTACACGGAGGATAAGCTAGACAGTGTTACAGGTTTTAAAAAATTACAAGTTACACTGTGTAACATTGTGTACCCTATTTCGTAATTCCTAATTCGTAATTGTTTCTTCTCTTCCTAATTCCTCCCGCCGGCTGGCGGACCTAATTCCTAATTCCTAATTGTTAATTCCTAATTGATATTTTTTTCCCAGATCGGGTAGTTTTTGTACTCAATTATAACTACTTTTAGCATGCCATTCAAACACACTTGAATCTTGGTGCCTGCTCAGACCTTAACGCAATGGGACTGAGGAGGCGAAGCTTTCTTTAGATTAATTTGCGAAACCGGCACCCATGCTTGACACGCTCGTCACCTCCAAAACACGGCTTAAGCTGATTCTGAAATTCTTTCTGAATCCACAAAATTCGGCACATCTGCGCGGATTGGCGGAGGAATTTGAAGAAAGCAGCAATGCTGTACGATTGGAATTGAATCGTTTCGAACAGTCCGGACTTCTGGAATCGGAGGCCAACGGCAACAAAAAGCTGTTCAGGGCCAACAAAAAACATCCGCTTTATGAAGATATCCACAACCTTATTCGTAAAACGATTGGCATTGACCGGATCATAGAAGAGGTCGTCAACAAGCTGGGCGAGGTGGAGGAGACTTATATAACCGGTGATTTTGCGGTGGGGAAAAATGGAAAAACAATCGATATTCTGCTGGTAGGAACTAAAATCAACACGGAATTTCTTCTGACTCTGATTGAAAAAGCCGAATCCCTTATTAAACGTAAAATACGCTACCTTATTCTCACCCCGGCTGAAGCTACTGTCTATTTAGGAGACATGAAAAAAGCCATGCTGATCTGGAAGGTTGAGAAATAGAAGTCAATCCCTCATTTGCAACGAGGAGTAAGCAGCTAGTCGTTTGTAACCACATTTTGTATCTTCTTAAAATACAAATCAATAATAGAAATTCTGATAGCAGAAAATGACGATTCCAATTTGAATTATTCGTCCTTATATTTGGTTTCTAATATTTATATCTTAAAGTCATGGAAGCAATTTATAAACTAAAAGCAGATGAGATCAATCCAATTCTGATTGATACAATCAAAAAATTATTTGGCAGCAAGGAAATTACTATCACCATCACAACCGAACCCGACGAAACAACCTATCTGACAATGAATCCGGCAAACAAAAAGCATTTATTGGAAAGCATTGCTCAAGAACCAACAATAAGTTTCACCTCTGATGAATTCGAGAAACATGTTGAAGATCTTCTAAAGCAATAAAAATAATTCAGTGAGAATGAGAAAAATAACCTTTACTGCTGATGCTTATGCCGAATATGTCAATTGGCTTGAAAAAGACCGAAAAATATTTCTGAAAATTACTGATCTCATTCGGGAAGCATCCAGAGATCCTGGTAAAGGAATTGGGAAACCAGAATTATTGAAGCACGAACTAAGCGGTTATTGGTCGAGAAGAATTAATCACGAACATCGCCTGGTTTATTCTGTTGCTGAAAATGCAATTGAAATTAAATCCTGCAAATACCATTATTAGGGATAACGAAAATTCTCAAATATTCAATTCATCTCATTTTCAAATTGTCTTTTAGCTGTTCACTCTGCCCCTCGTTTGCAACGAGGTGTAAGCAGCTAGTCGTTTGTAACGACATTTTGAATCTTCTTAAAATACAAATTAATAATAGGAATTCCTGAGAGCAGAAAATGGCCATTCAAATTTGAATTTCTGAGTTAAAAACTCAAACCAACTTACCCCTCGTTGCAAACGAGGGGTATTAGGAGGCACAACGAAAAGGAAACAACTAACAACGAAAAATTACTGTCTACCCCTCGTTTGCAACGAGGGGTAAGCAGCTAGTCGTTTGTAACGACATTTTGTATCTTCTTAAAATACAAATCAATAATAGAAATTCCTGAGAGCAGAAAATGACGATTCCAATTTGAATTTTCGAGTTAAAAACTCAAACCAACATACCCCTCGTTGCAAACGAGGGGTATTAGAGATACGAATTATTGTATGATAATCGCCAACTTACCCGAATTGCAATAGCGTTGGAAAATACAAATAGACCAATTATTTTTTTTTAATTATAATATGCGTAGCACCAATATTGATTTTGAATCAGAGATAGTGGCCAAATTAAAATCACTTAAACCTCTAAAGATTATCGTTTTTGGAAGTTATGCATATGGCAATCCCAATGCAGATAGCGATTTAGATATTTGCGTAATCAAAAAAGAAGTAAAATCGAAATCAAAAGAAAAAAAAGAAATAAGGGATAAACTTAAAGAGCTTCTAATAGCGAAGGATATTCTCGTCCCTACCTTGGAGGAATATGACTTCTACAAAAATCAATATGGTTCCGTATTCATGGATATTGAACAAAAAGGGAAACTAATATGGTCCGCTACTTAAAACAATACGAAATTCTTTTTAGTAAAGCCAAAGCAGACCTATTTGCAGCCAATATTCTTTATGCAAAGTTCAACGAAGGCAATACCGATCTTGATCTTGAGGTAATTTGTTTTCATCTTCAACAATGCGCTGAAAAGATTATGAAGGCGGTTTTATCTGTCAAACAAGTTAATTATCCCAAAATCCATGATCTCGAAACTCTTTTGAATATTATTAAGGACAATGGCATTGACTTACACACTGACAACGATTTACTTATTGAATTAAATGATTATGCGGTTGAAGGAAGATATTCAGTTATGCATGATGACCTTGAAAACGTTCAAAATATATTTGTATTGCTGTCAGATATGTTAAATGAAGCATCAGAAATTGTTGGAGGTAATTAAACTTGCAAGGCTAAAAAAACAGGAATATGGGTGGATGGAAGAGTAGAAAACGAAAAGTTAACAACGAAAATTGAAAAGTTAGCAGTTAATTATCTGTAGGTCTAACTGTAAACTCTTTTTCTCTTAACTCTTCACTGTTAACTTTTAGTTCGTTTCTCTTAACTCCTTTTCGATGTGCCGATAATTAAACGTGCCAAATAACAAACTACAACATTTTTTATTACTTTATTTTGAAGATAAGGAGGCGTAACTTTCCATCACCACGATAGAAGATACATTGATTGGCGAAACACGGATCCATATCTAAACTTTTGTCCTCAGAACAGATTATTAAGACGCTTCTGAAATACGGCTTTCGGTTTATTTCTCAATGGGGAAAATACAAATTCGGATAAAAAGTAAAATCCAAAAACATCAATTATGCTTACAAAAGATAAGGTAAATAGAGCTATTAAAAACCTGCCGGACTCATTTTCGATTGATCAATTGATTGATGATTTGATCTTTTTGGAGAAAGTGGAAGAGGGTTACGAACAATCAGAGATTGGTAAGGTTGTATCAAATGAAGAAGTTAAATTAATTATGGATAAATGGTCAAAATAGTCTGGACTGAATTATCAATTCTGGATTTAAAAGAAATATTCGATTACATAGCTGAGAGTTAATTGAGGGTAATTACAGGATTATTTACAGAATAAAAAGTGAAATTCAAGGGAGTGTAATCTGAACTCTGTCTGATCATTTTTTGTTGGTAGCTCAAATCTA
>JBAXOA010000091.1:0-17475 GCA_037133495.1 Mariniphaga sp.
AGTTCAATTATAATAAAATTTTGCTTTAGACAGAGTTCATTTTACAGTCTCTTTATTTTTTCTTATGCCTATGAGCATCATTTAAAAATATATTTATTTGAATTTTCATTATGACGTATTTCTTTTAAGTTACATCCTTTACTTGGTTTATATCCTTTAGTATAGAATATTCCTAATTTCATCTGTCATTACCCGTAGCTCTTTTCCTTCTTTAATTCTATTAATAAAATCATGGTTGGCCAGAATAAACCTTCCCCAAGTTACCATATCAAGTAAACCCTCATTTATTTCTTGCTCGGCTTGCTCGGGACTCAACGAAGCTCCTCCAATTAAGAGGTGATTCCATGATTTTCTAATCATCCTTATGACCTTTCCAGAAGTTTGATAATAATCGGCAGCAGCACAACTAATATCCAATAACCTTAATCCAATATCCGAAATTTTCGGAATAAAGTAATTTAGCATTTCCTCCATATCCGGCCATTCATAGAGTCCGCCCATATTTCTGGATGGAGAAATACGAATCATAACTTTGTCTGAACCATATTTTTCAACTAATATGCGAATTAACTCAACTGCTAATCTACATCTATTCTCAATATTTCCTCCATAATCATCAGTTCTGTCGTTAATGCGTGCGTCAAAGAACTGATCAATTAAATAACCATGCCCCATGTGTATCTCAATCCCATCAAATCCGGCATAAAAGGCATTATCAGCCGCATTTGCATACATATCAAATAGTTGTGGAATTTCGTTTATTTCTAAAGCTCGTGGAATACCAAAAGGTTTTCCATTTTGCCTGTTAATACCTTCAGCCCGCCTATTAGTTGAGCTAACAATTGTTTGTCCTTCTGTATAATCAGGATGAGATATTCTACCACAATGCCATAATTGCGCAAAAATTTTCGTTCCTGTTTTTTGAACTTTAGCTACTGCATCTTTCCAACTTTCAGCCTGTTCAATGGTGTTTAAGTGCGGTACATTATTATAACCATCAGCCGAGGGGTGAATAACTATTCCTTCTGTTAGAATTAGCGCTACTCCATCTATCGCCCTTCTTTCATAATAAGCGGCAATATCATCAGTGCAAGTGTGGTTTGCTCCGGCAAAACTTCTACTCATAGCACTCATTACAACTCTATTCTTTAACAGGCCGAAGTAATTAGAGTTGTATGGTATTAATAAATTATCAATCATTTGAATAAGTTTAAAAAATAAGGATGATTTAGATATTCAGCGATACTTTCTCTCCAATTTCTTTGAAAATCAAGTTTTTCTTTATTTAGTCTTTCATTTTCAATATACGCAACATCAGGTCGTTTAGCTTTTTCATTTTTACTTATAAGAAGTGATGAGACTTTATTTATTTTTAATCTATTACTAATTCCCAGTGTTTCAATTATTAAACAAGTTAAGTCAAAAAAAGAAGCTTCACCATGTGAAGCCATGCAATATATTCCAGATTTATTATTTGCAAGGAGAACCAAACTGTTGTATGCTAAATCATTTGTATAAGTAGGCTGCCAAACTCTATCTCCAATATCAATAGTAATTTGGCCTTCATTTATTATTTTCGCTATATACGGTATGATTTTACCTACAAAATTTTTATCTACTCCTCTGCCACCAAAAAAACCAGCCATTCTCACAACCAATGATCCAGATAATTCCTCAAGAAGCATTTTTTCTGACTTTAGTTTTAATTTTCCATATATACACAATGGATTTGGAATTGTAGTTTCAGTTATAGGTAGCTCTTTCCCATCATATATTAGAAATGACTGGGGATAAAACACTTTTGAACCTGTTATTTTAGCCAATTCTATGATATTTTTCATACCCAATATGAAAATATTGAATGCTTCCTCTTCATTATCTTCGCAATAATCAGCATTTACTAAAGCGGCACAATGAATTATATAGTCTGGTTTTAATTTCACACATTCAAGCACTTTTTCTCGATCTGTGACGTTTAACACATTTTTGCCTAATGCAAAAACTTTAGCATCAGGAATATAAAGATTGATGATTTCTTTGAATGCGAGACCTAACATGCCATTGGCTCCCGTAATAAGTATGTTCTTGCTAATCAGCGATTCAAAATTGTCTTTATTAAATTTATTATTTATGTAATTAAGATCCATGTAATTATTTTTTTATCAATATTCAAGTTTATTTTCCGTTTTATAGCTGAATTTTAACTTTAATTTTAACTTAATTGCTATTCATAGAATTTCACTTAGAAAATAATTTAAACGATGCTATTCTTATTTTTAGGTTATTGATTTTTTTGAAGTAGTCTAATATTTCACAATTAGACATTGGGGTTTTAGTTTTGATGTCAAATATCTGATAATTCCTTTGTTGATAAGACATTATTTTATTAATCAGCTATCTTGTTTGCCTCATATTCTTCTCTGTCTAAAAATGGGAACATATCATCAATTTCAGGAGAAACTATTTTCCCATCAGGTAAAACTTTTGATGATAATTTTGGCGCAAAATTTTGTTTAGGGTCAACAATAACTTCAACAAAAGCTGGTCCTTCTTTATTTATAAATTGAATTGCATCAATAATATCTTCTTGTTTGTTTATTTTCAGATAGGGTATGCCATAAGCCCAGGTAACTTTTTCCATGTCGGGAAAACTTAAACCATTACCGTCGCTAACACCTACTAAAGGACGATCGCTGAAAAGATTTGACTGAGTTTGTCGTATGGAGTGATAACCGTTATTATTAAAATAGATGATTTTTAGGTTCAAATTATTATAGACGACAGTCTGCAATTCCTGTAAATTCATTTGGAAACTTCCATCCCCATCAATACAGATGACACGTTCACCCTTTGTTGCGACAGCACAACCTATAGTAGCAGGAAATCCATAACCCATAGCTGCACAGCCTGAATTGGTAAACATCCGACTTTCTTTTTTCATTACACCAGCTTGGAAAGAAATTACACAAGCGCTTCCATTTCCACAAATAATTTTATCGTCGTCCTTTAATCGTTTTGTAAATTCTGTTATGAAAACATAGGGATTAAGAGGTGCATCAGGTTTATAATATTCGGGCAAAGTTGCCGCGTATTTGTTGTTTAATTCTTTTGCCCATTCCAGCCATTTTTCATGGGTTTTTGAATGGGAAACAGACAAATCATTTGCAAGAAGATGGGTTATTACGTCTTTGACATCGGCCCATATGGGCGTGTCGGGTTTCAGTGTTGGTTTTTGAAGTTCAGCCTTGTCAATATCTACGATAATCTTGTACGCTTTTGGAGCCCATTGATGATAGTTGTAGCTGATTTGACGGATGTTGCATCTGCAGCCAAGAACTAAAAGCAGATCGGCGTTTTGAACAACGAAGTTCCCGCCTCTGGTCCCAATAGTTCCCGGTCTACCGCAATAGTAGGGATGTTCATCCCATAGCAAATCATGAGCATTCCATGCTGTCACAACAGGAATTTTAAGTTTCTCAATTAATCGAAGAAAAATATCGTGTGATTTACCTAATCTGATTCCGGTTCCGGCAAAAATCACTGGCCGTTTGGCTGACTTCAGCTTATCAATTATGGCTTCGGTTTTTGCAGTATCATAAATAGGTTTTTCTATAAAATTGCATTCCTTTTCAAAGTCAAAATGCCTTATGTTTTCTGTTTCAATAATTGCAGACTGAACATCAAGAGGAATATCAAGCCATACTGGTCCGCCTCTGCCAGACAGGCATAAATAATAAGCCTTTTCTAAATGATAAGCAATGTCATTGGGGTTAAGTATAATTTGAGCATACTTAGTCATATTCCGCACACTATTAACAATATCAAATTCTTGATCTCCCAGTTGGCGAATGGGTAGTTCTGTTGCGTATATCGTGGTTTCCCGTTTTACTTGTCCAGAGATAATAAACATGGGGATTGAATCGAGCCATCCTCCCAATACCCCAGTAATAGCATTTGTTCCACCCGGACCACTTGTTACGCAAACTATAGCTAAATTGTTTGTCAATCTTGTATAAGCTTCTGCGGCAATTGAACTAGCTTGTTCATGATGATTATATATGCATTTTAATTTATCATGATGACCAAATGCATCATTCAAATGCATTGCTCCTCCACCCGTTACTGTAAATACGTCAGTAATTCCTTTTTGGACTAAAAAATTTGCAATATAATTTGCTAATTTAATTTTCATTTTTGCACAAGTAAATCTGTTACTATGTCTATTCCATAAAATAATTCCTCATCAGTCATGTCTAGCAATTTGGCTAGTTCCAGGTTCCTTTGGATAATGATTAAAGGTAATCCCATCCCAACCCTTTTTTTATCCATTTTAAGCGCCGATAAAATAGTTTCTTTATCGAAGAGATCAATTGTAAATTGATAATCGAAACTGTGCAATAAAATGTTATTTAGGATTGTATTTTCGACCTCAGGTGAAAGTAGTCCTCTTTTAACTGAAATTATGTTTGCAAAAATCATACCTACAACAACCGCAGTTCCATGAGGAATAGCATATTTTGATGAAACCTCAAGAGCATGTCCAAAACAATGGCCATAATTTAAAAGATTTCTACGCCCTAAATCAAATTCATCATCTTTGATATATGAATACTTGATTGATAAGCTATTTTTTACCAGTTCATTAAGAAACTCATCGTTCTCGCGCTGTCTGTCAAGTTCTTTTATTTTTGAGGAAATAAGATTAATATTGTTTTGTCCACCCATTAAATGAAGCTTTACAATTTCGCCAATGCCACTATAAAAATCCATTTTAGTAAGCGTTTTGGTAAATGCGATATTTAGATGAATTTTATTTGGGGGATAGAATGTTCCCAACAAATTCTTAAAGTTTTTGTAATTTAATGAGGTCTTACTACCCATACAGCTATCCGATTGCGCAAGCAAAGTAGTTGGTATATAAATCCAGTTGACTCCTCTATACAATATTGATGCAAGAAAACCAGTAACGTCTTGAACAATACCTCCACCAATTGATATAATGGTCATATTTTTTCTTGCATTTGTATGCATTACTGAGTCGCATAGTCTTAGCGCATATTCAACTGTTTTATTAAATTCAGTAGCCTCAATTATAATTATTTCTTCTTTTTGGAAAAATTTGGTGAAAATGGATTCATAATTCGCCCAAACATTATGGTCTATCAGTAAGGCACGTGGACTTACTAAAGCTAATTCACCAATGAAATCAAAATCAGTATGAATGGTGATACTGTAGTTTTTAATTTTAGATTCAATATTTATCTGCATATATAACCTCCATCAATTATTATTGTTTGACCCGTAATATAAGTATTCATATCCGAGGAAAGGAAATAAACCAAATTAGCAATTTCCTCAGGCTCTGCTAAACGCTGCAGCGGTATTAAAGATGCGATGTTGGCGATATCTTGTGGCGTGTTATTTTGTTTTGTAAGCTCAGTATTTACATACCCGGGAGCAACCGAATTTATTAGAATATTCTTAGGTGCAAATTCTAACGCCAATGTTCGTGTCATTCCGTTAATCCCTGCCTTTGTCGCAGAATATCCACATCTGCCTTCTTTTGATATAAAACTCCAAATTGAACTGATGTTAACAATGTGGGCTAAGCGATTTTTCCCCATTTTATCATTTAAACACTGAATAATTTTTAATGGTGCTAAAAGATTAATTTGTATCATCGAATTTAAATCAGCATCGTCCAATTCATTCAAGGTTGCGATAGTGTTTATTCCAGCACAATTAATAATTACATCAATATCGACTTCGATTTTTTTACAATAAGCTTCAATTGATAAATTGTCATTTAAATTCATTTCATTACGAGATGGAGTCAATAATTTATACCCATTAACTTCAAATTTATTGGCAATCGCTCTGCCAATGCCTCTGCTACTACCTGTTATCAATGCAACTTTCCCCATGTTAATATTTGTATATAGTTGGAGTAATAAACTGAATATTTAGTTTTGACTTCATTAATACTAATGTTTTATCTACATAGGAGTTAATTTCTTGCCCCATTCGTTTTGAAAACTCATACTCCATTTTAGAAGAAAAATAATCTGACTCCTTGTTTAACGAATATCCATCAAAGCCAGCAAGAGCAACATCTGTTACATCACTTCTAATCATTACTTTAAGTGCCATGATAAATGAATTATCGATGAAGACTGCATCGCGATCAATAAGCGTTTCATAATCTAAATTTATATCAAACTTACCAGCAGCTCTGGTAACATTTGATGTTGCAAATATTTTTATTCTATCAGTAGCGTTTATTATCGCATTTGACTGCTGGACGTAGCGTTTGGAATTTGTTAAGAAAAGACAGTTTACATCAAAGGTTTCGGGAATAAAATTAATTGAAAACACAACTGGATTTTCTTTTTTAATATAGCTCGTGATTTGATCTTTTTCACTAACCACACTTTTGCCAGGACCAATTAATAGGACTTTCTTGCCTTCAATCAGACTTTTAATTTTTTTATAATCGTCATCATCGTTAAAGCTATTTTTCTGATAATCTACATATAGCTGTTCGATGTATTCCAACTTGTAAGATAATTTTTTCTGTAAATCAATCATTCTAAGAATTTCATTTACGGATTTTACTGACAATGTTTTTTTATCAAGCAAGTAGGAAACATAACTAGGATGACAATCGTTCGATGCTGCAATAAATGCTTTTAATGAATAACCCCAATGCAATTGTTTATACAATTCCCAAACGTTAACATCAATTGCCTCTAGAATCTGATTAATATCGTAATGTGCATTGAAATTCTCATTCATAAAAGTAACTAATAACTCCAGAGGAGCATTGCCCGCACCTTTACCCATTCCAAATATAGAGCCGTCTAGCAAAAGCATCCTTGGTTTGTCTCCATGTCTTCTGGCCAATTCCATGCAGTTTGCAAATGCTAATTGGAAGTTGTTATGAGCATGAAATCCAATACCCATATCTTTATCCAAATGAGTATCCAGGAACTCGTAATAATAATTTAATAAGCTAATATCCATTAAACCGTAGGTGTCAACAATAGAGAATGCATATGGTTTGATTCTGTTTAGAATACTTACAATCTCATGAAGTTTATCATCAGTATATGTAGTGAAGGATACCCCTTGAGCAAATACTAAATATCCTAAATCCATCAGTTTTTGACAATAATCTAATGCTTCATACATCAGGTTCATTTTGAATATTACACGTATCCCATCCAGAAATGAATCTTTACATGGCTGTATGTATGAAATATCACATGTGCCATAATCAATCATTGCTACGATCTTGGTGTTTTTTCTGTCCAGGTTACCCCATATTTGCTTAACACAAGAAGTCTCTGGCATTATGCATCTATTTATATCGAATGGACGACGATCATCGATAAATCCAATTTCTATAAATTCAATACCTGCAGATGTACTCCTTTCAAATAAATTGCAGAGTACATCGTGTCCAAAATTCCAATCATTATTGTACCCTCCGTCACGGAGTGTGCAGTCTAATAATTTGATATTCATAACGTTATTTTGTTTTGTTTATAATTAATTTTAATGCCTCAGCAAAAGATACTTCACTAATAAATCCAATTGCTTCCTCTGTTTTAGTAACAGATGGATTTAGTGAAACCTGTTTGGATGGAATGAAACTTCCATAATTAAGAACACTGGTACTACAGACGACTGATTTCATTTCCTCCAAATAATCTTTCAATGGTCGCGTATCTTTTGAAGCGATGTGATAAACGCCATTTTTATAATCGGATTTACTTAACACGTATTCACACAATAGAAATATTTGTTTCACACAATCTGATACATAAAGATAATTCCAGAGTTGTGTGCATGAACTTAATTCCAAACTCTCATTCTTTAACATTTTATCTATACCCGCCATTATCAAAGTCCATGGACGATCATTTTCTCCAAATATGTGAAATATGCGTAAGTGAAGATATTTTATTCCCAGTGAATTACATAAAAAGGAACCTTCTTTCAATACACGTAATTTTGCTTTTCCATATTCTGTTTGGGGATTGCATCGAGTTTTTTCTGTGATCAAGTCAGGAAAATATCCATATTCTGCTTGAGAACCGGCTTCCACGAAAAGTTTACAACCCATGAGCCCAGCCACATGAATAGCTTCCTTCGCATAATCTACATTAAGTCCCTGAAGAGCGGTATTGTTGCGTCCTACATGATCAGTATTTGTCCATGCCAGGTTGATAAAGACATCAGCATGGTTAATTTTACTTGCGATATTACAAATATTCTCAAGATCAGAAAAAACGACTTCTATATTTTTATTTGCAGGTAATTTATTAAGTCCAATGCTTCCCTCACGGCAAACTGCATAAACTATACAGTCGTTTAATGAGGAAATATATTGGCAAAGACTAATGCCAATCATTGAGGTTGCTCCAGTTATTATATATGATCTCATAACTCTTTAGTAATCATCTTTTATAAACACAATATAAAACTGTCTCAAGTAGATTATTACCATGAGATCTGATATAAAATTTATACCCTAAATTCCAGCTTTTAATTAATAATGGGATTGTAAATAGATGTTCAGGCTTATGGTAAAGACTTATTGCTAGTGTTGGTTTGTACTTTTTAATTGTATTTTGAGCCCCTAATAGAGCGTCAATCTCTGCTCCTTCAATATCCATCTTGATATACCCAATCTTAACATCTAATAATGTTTCATCTAAAGATAAACATTGAATTGTTATGTCGCCATTTACCTGTATTGAACTACTTTCTCCAGCTCCTGACGAAAATTTAAGTGTTTCAGTTTTTGACCAAACTCCACAAGGAATGAAAAATATTTGATCCGCAATATTAAGGTTTTCTATCTTATCCTTAATGAGCTTGATGTTTTTAGGATCAGGCTCGTAAGCAATAGTGAGTTGCATCTTCCCATATTTTCGATAAGCATCAATCAGAGTTTGCCCATCAAAAGAACCGATATCCAAAAATGCACCTTTGTTATTCCAAATATTAATATCCTCAGGAAAATATTGGTTTTCAATTTCTGCAATTGGGAGGATGTTACAATCAAATGAAGTTAAAAAATCAGTTATCCGTACAAAAATGTCCAAGCTTTTTGGTTCGTCAAATAAATTTTTAACATCAGAGTATTTTTGTGCGTGTTCTTTATAGAATTTTTTATCGGTTAACCAATACCAATTTTCTAACTGATCTGAGTATGTGTTATGAAATTCATATGGACTGATTATTTTATCAAAATTGAATTTCTTTAAAAATCCTGTTATAAAATTGATATTGGAATTCTTTTCCCTGTTAAATACTGCAATAATCACAGGAATGGATGTGTCTATTTTGTCCTGCCCTTGAGATAGATTAACAATTTTAACTTTATCAATATCAGTTAATTGCCCCCCCCCATTAGACGTTAGGAATGCAACAACTTGTTTGTTTTGTTTGTCAAGAAATGATTTGAAGAATTTTGCAGTATTTCCTGCCCCAAAAATGTAATATTTATCAGATTCAAAATAGTTCATATTGAATTTATTGGATTTATTTATGATAAATTATTCTATTCCCAATCGTCGGTTAGCACATTTGCTGATGCGACACCTTTCGCGATTAAAGTTTGCTTGAAGGTTTTAATCATGGCAGGTGGACCAGAGATAAAATAGTTCGAATCGGTGCCGTTTTGGGAAAATATTTGGTTGATATCGAGGATCCCTACTTCGTCCTGAAAGTATAATTGCACGAATGAATTCGAATTACACGAACGGCTAAGTTTATTATTATAGATGTTATAAGCCTTGGTACGGAACCCAAGATAAATCTTTGGGTTGGTATAATCGTTGAATGATTCGTGGGTAAAGAGCGAGAGGAAAGGAGTGATGCCTGTTCCTCCGGCAATGAATACCGTGTTTGTTTTGTTGTGAGGTTGGGTAAACAGATCGCCGTAAGGGAGTTTTAACCATACTTCTGACCCTACTTTGAGTTGTTGTTCCATTTGTTTGGTGAATTCTCCTTTCACGGAATAGGTAATCCGGATGGTTTCTTCGTTGGGATTGCTTTGCATGGAGAAACAACGGGAGTCGGGCCATTGGCTGGAGCCATCGTAATCTTCGTCAAGAGCAATGTGCAAAAATTGGCCGGGATGATATTTAAATTTGCTTCCCAATGATTGGAATTCGAGGGTATAGATACCTTCAAAAGGATTTGTAATAGATATTATTTCGGATAGATATTTTTTTGCTAACATAATTAAGGTTCACAAAGTTTCACGAAGTTCAAAAAGAAGTTTCGCAAAGTAGGTTATAATACCAAACGTCTAATCCCGTCTTTAAGGGATTTAGTGTAAAAGTTCAATAATAAGCCAAGATGACAACCGGATAATTTTAAGTATGTCAAAGTCTGAGCTAAATGCACATCTGTAAATGTTTCAACCGTTTTGAGTTCAATGACAACTTTTGAATTTACAAGGATATCAATTCGATAGCCACATTCCAGTTTGATCTCGTCATAAATTAGAGGTAAAGCTTTTTCTTCTTCAACTAAGAGACCAGCTTTACGCAATTCGTAGGCCAAACATGTTCTGTATGCACTTTCTAACAACCCCGGTCCAAGCTTTGTGTGTACTTTGAATGCGCAGTCGAGGATTATGCGGCTTATTTGATCTTCTGTCATAAAAGAATAGTTTCACGATGTTTCACAATGTTAAAACATGAAGTTTCACGAAGTATACTTTGTGGTACTTGGTGTGAACTTGGTGTTACTTTGTGATACTATTAACAAATGAATCAAGTACACCCTCCACATATTCAAACATTTCCTTTGTCAACCCCGGATATGTGCCGAGGAAGAAAGTATTGTTCATTATATAGTCTGTGTTATTTAAATGCTCAGCAATTCTCCAGTTTTTATCGATAAACCCAGGTTGTTTGGTGATGTTACCAGCAAAAAGGTTGCGGGTTTCGATGAGTTTGGCGTTCAAATGAGCAGTTATCTCATCGCGTTTAAAAGGAGCGTTCTCTTTCAGGGTAACAATAAATGCAAACCATGCAGGATCGGCACTTTCTGTGGCCTCAGGCAAAATAAAGTATTCGGAGTATTTCGTGAAAATTCGTACCCATTCTTTGAAGTTTTCTTTCCGGCGTTCACAAAAATGAGGCAGTTTGTCTATCTGGGCGGCACCGATAGCCGCCTGGATATCAGTCATCTTTAGATTATACCCAATTTCAGAGTAGACATATTTATGATCGAAGCCAAAAGGAAGGTTTCCAAATAATTGTGAGAAACGCTTGCCGCAGGTATTGTTTTCTCCACCTGCACAATAGCAGTCGCGGCCCCAATCACGGAAGGCACGAACCAGTTGAGCTAATTGAGGATCATTTGTACAGATGGCGCCACCCTCACCGGTTGTGATGTGGTGAGCAGGGTAGAAAGATATAGTAGAAAGATGCGCAAAAGAACCGGTCTTTTTGCCTTTGTACTCACTGCCAAAAGCATCACAATTGTCTTCAATTACCCAAAGGTCATATTCTTTGGCTAGTTTCATCACCGCATCAATATTGAAAGGATTACCCAAAGTGTGTGCAATAAAGATACACCGTGTTTTTGGGGTAATCGCCTTGCGCATCATCTCTACATCAATGTTGTAGGTGGGTATCTCCACATCCACAAACACAGGGATTAATCCATACTGGATAATCGGCGTTACGGTTGCGGGGAATCCTGCTGCAACGGAGATCACTTCGTCGCCTGGTTTTAAACGTTTATCGCCCAGCTTTTCAGAGGTCAGAGCAGAGAATGCAAGTAAATTAGCAGAAGAGCCCGAATTAGTCAAAAGAATATGTTCTACTCCAAGAAATTCAGCAATCTTTTCGGAGAATTGTTCGGAGAAACGACCTTCGGTCAACCAGAAGTCGAGTGAAGCTTCAACAGCATTGACCAATTCTTTGGAGTCGAAAACACGTCCGGCATAATTGACACGTGATTTACCGGGAATGAATTCCTGTTTTTCGTGAATAGTTTCCATCATTCCATTGACGCTGATTCGAGGCAATTTCCGGAGAACTTCAGCAATTTTTGTTTTCTTTAACGTTGCAACTTTTTTAAGTGAAATTCGCTGTGGACTAATGGTGATCACTTTATCACAGCGAATGATACTTTCCTGTTTAATTGTGCCAGATTGTAAATGTGTCTGGTTGAATTTTACTGCATACTCACTCCATATATAATTCTCGATTTCGGATGTGACAAATGCAACGATTAAATCGTTTTGCATATCAGTTTCTCCAATGATAATTGCAGGTCTGAATTTTGATCCTTTCAGATTTGAATAGGGAAAATCGATTAAAACAATTTCACCGATGTTATATTTATTTGATTCCAAAATAGTCCTCCCAGTTTATATTTTTATCGTTTTCGTCATCAAAAAATGCACTTAATCCAATGGCTTCAAATTCAGCTTCACTACTGATAGTGCCACCTTTAAATTCTTGTACAGGAAAGAGATCACTATCTTGCTCATCCGGTTCAACTACAATGGTCAACCTTGCTTTTTTGACCATCTCGGGCATGGAATCAAGAAAGGTAATTATGCCATTTTGATAATTTGCTTTAATTGCTAGCATGATAATATAATTTACGAATTACACTAATTAATACGAAATTGGTACACAAAGTATCTCAAAGTTGGACTCAAAGTTTCACGAAGTTCTCCTTTGTGTGACTTTGAGAATACTTCGTGTGACTTTGTGTTACCTGAACTGAAAATATTGATTGATTTGTTGTTCGGTGATTTTACGAATATTATCACCACTGATAAAAGCCTTGTTCCAATCGACAATACTTTTTAGTGTGGTTTCGATATCCCATTTGGGAATCCATCCAAGTTCGGCTTTGGCTTTGGAGCAATCTAACTTTAAATAATGGGCTTCGTGGGGCTGAGGATTAGTATCCACTTGGTATGAAGCACCTTCTCCCCAAAGTTCACAAATTGTTTTGGTGATCCATTCTACATTTTGTGCATCCTGATCGTCGGGACCGAAGTTCCACCCTTCCGCGTATTTTGCACCTTTGGAAAATAGTTTTGCACTTAATGTAAGGTATCCGGTTAAAGGTTCCAACACATGTTGCCAGGGTCGGATCGCAAATGGACTGCGGATTTTTACTTTTTCGCCTTTGGAAATAGCACGAATAAAGTCGGGTATTAAACGGTCATCTGCCCAGTCGCCACCACCGATTACATTTCCTGCTCGGGCAGAAGCCAGGGCTACACCATGTTCTGCATATTTTGCAGGATTAAAATACGAATTGCGATAAGATGAGGTAACTAACTCGGAACATCCTTTGCTGTTGGAATACGGATCATATCCTCCCATGGGTTCATTTTCGCGGTAACCCCAATGCCATTCCCGGTTTTCGTAGCATTTATCAGTAGTCACATTCACTATCGCTCTTACACTTTTGGTGTGCCGGCATGCTTCCAGCAAGTGAACCGTTCCCATCACATTGATAGCATAAGTGTCGATAGGTATTTTATAGGACTCTCTGACCAAAGGTTGAGCGGCCATATGAATAACAATCTCGGGCTGAACCTGCTGAATTACCTTTAACAGTTTATCGTAATCACGAATATCACCAATAAACGAAGTCATCAACTCTCCGATTTTAGCTTCATTAAATAAGCTGGGATTAGTTGGCGGATCGAGAGCATAGCCATAAACATCTGCCCCCAGTTTATTCAGGAGGAGACATAGCCATGATCCTTTGAATCCGGTATGACCTGTGATCAGAATGCGTTTATTTCTGTATATGTTGAAGAGTTCAGGTATCATCATTATTTATTTTTCAATTGAAACAATTTCACGAATTAGGACGAATTACACCAAAATACGAATTACACGAAGCGGCTCAATTGACGATTCGCTTATAGGTTAAGGAAGGAGTACCGAAATTGACAAGCAATCCTAATTTGAAATGAGTGGCTTTGATATTGTTAATTGTTTGTTTGTGATCCGATTCAATCAAAAATTTAGTAGCTTTTAATTCGATAATAATTGAATTGTAACAGACAAAGTCGGCTTTGAAATATTTTTTAAGTGGCTGATCATCGTAAAATACTGTCAATTTCTTTTCCCGGTCATAAGGTATATTCACTTTCTTAAACTCCAATTCAAGTGCTTCAGAATATACACTTTCAAGAAACCCACTACCAAGTTTTTTGTGTACTTCCATACAAGCCCCGATGATAAGATAACTTTCCTGTTTACAGAGAATGTCAGCCATAACATTCGTGTCATTCGTATTTTTCACCACTTAATCCATGGAGCAATCCCTTTTTCAATCAGATCTTCCAATTGGAATTTGTCACGCTGGGTATCCATCGGTTTCCAAAATCCTTCGTGTTTAAACGTATAGAGTTGCCCATCCCTTGCCAATCCTTCAAGTGGTTCACGCTCGAAAATAATTTGTTCGCCTTTGGGTATATAATCAAATACTTCGGGTTGACAAACAAAGAATCCTGCATTAATCCAGGCTCCATCTCCTTTGGGCTTTTCCTGAAAAGAGGTTACCTGTTCTTTCTCGTTTATTACTAATGAACCGTAACGCCCTTCTGGCTGAACAGAGGTCATGGTCATAACTTTGCCATGTAATTGATGGTATTTCACCAATTCAGGAATATTGATATCACCTACTCCGTCACCGTAAGTCAACATAAATGGTTCGCTGCCAATATATTCCTTCACTTTTCTGATACGACCACCTGTCATTGTATCAAGTCCAGTATCGACTAAAGTTACCTTCCAAGGCTCCGCGTGATTGGCGTGATGGGTAATTTTGTTGGTAGTCATATCGATAGTCATATCTGACATGTGACTGTAGTAGTTTGCAAAATATTCTTTAATCATATATCCCTTATAGCCGCAAAGGATGATAAATTCATTGAATCCATAATGAGAATAAATCTTCATAATATGCCAGAGGATTGGTTTTCCTCCGATTTCAACCATCGGCTTTGGTTTTAGCGTAGTTTCTTCGGAAAGGCGGGAGCCAAGGCCTCCTGCAAGGATTAGGACTTTCATAATATGCGAATTTTACGAATTTTTACGAATTTCACGAAGGCTGAATGGCACGAATGCGGATATTTAAAGTAGCAATAGTGAGCAGTGAAGAGTTAACAACTAAAAGTTAAAAGTGAAAAGTTCAATAATTCGTATCTCTTCTTTACGCCCATGAAAGAGGTCAGATGAGGCGAGACTGTTTGGCCTGAAAGGATTGAACTTCATTTAATAGTTTTTAAAGTCTGCTAATAACCGCTAATAACTGCTAATAACCGCTAATAGCTGATCAAGATAAAATTCATTAACCCTAATTAAAATAAAACTGGATTACACCTTGTTTTCAATTATTATATCAATTTGCGGTGATGTAGCAACTTATTTTTTTCTCATCAAATAGAACACCCTATTATTACAATCGGATGGAATCTGTTTTTCGGTTTGATAATATTTTGAGAATGCGTTTTCGAAGTCTTGCTGGGTGTAATCGGGGAAAATATCTTCGCGATTTACCAGTAGGAGCTGAACTTTTTCATCTTCTTTGGGTACAAATTCAATAATTAAACGATCGGCCAAGCCTGCACACAGCCTTGCAACGGAATCAAGCGGGATATTGGCACTTATCACCAAATGGTGTATAATGGCCAGTGCCATTAACAGATCAGGCTTGTTGCGTTGATAAATGAACAGCCGTTCATCACCGCCCCATCCAATGGCAGGACTTGGATTTAACAGGTCTAAAAGAAGGGGGAGTATTTGAGTCTCCTTATTCTTCTGAACCAAGGCATAGTTCTTTTTCACACAGGCAGGATCCATATCGAACGAGAGAACCTGAGCCCCGGCGTTGGCTGCAATGCGTGAATAGGTGCCGGTATTGGCTCCCAAATCCCAAACTGTTGAAGGCTTAATTTCGTTTAGCCATCGGGTAAGCAAAGAGGTTTTAAATGCAGTGTATTCCAGCACATGAACACTCTCATCGGTATAATCTGCCCATTCGGTACCACTTGGATTCCAATGTTGATTTTCTATGGTCGACTTTAATCCGGTGAGTAAAGCATTCATGGCTCCCAGAGAAAATTTTCGTTTTTTTGGGTCAAGATATGTTGAGTTGTCCTTGTGTTTTTTCTGGGACCGGGCATGCAAGTACAGGTGCAACATTAACCCGATATTAAACCGGCAACGGTATGGGAGCATCTTAACTGCCAACTCGAGCGGAATTCCATCGATATTTAGAATAAACATCCGGTTAAGCCCTGGATCTACATTGGCCATTAGCGCCAAAGGGGCTAAAAAATGCTGACAAAACTGGCGATAGGCAATCCAGGGTTTATGCTCCGGATAGATTTCAAACGAGAGTGTGTCGATGAATATCGGTTTCCCGTCTTGAAACTGAACATTAAATGCACTGGCATCCTTTAGACTCATGCCATGCTCGAGTGCAAGTATCTGGATATTCAATGTCAAAAGTGCCGCTTCTTTCAACATATTAAATGCCCATTCATACGGGTAAGAGATAAAGCGAATCCGTTCGGGCTTTAAGACTTTGTAAAATCCTGTAAGTCCCAAAGTAGCCTGATCTGCATCTTCAAAGGCGACCATCCATTCGCGATCAACCAGCTGCTTGTAAAGTCCTGAACTTAGTAAATGATCATAAGATTTTTGATAAGAGAAGTTTACAGCCCTGTATAACTCTGCGTTGTGTTCAAACATATAGCCATCCGGATCTTTGAAAGAACCGTTTATTCGATTCATTCTTTGTCCTCCGGCTTTTTATTTACTAAAAAGTAGTATGCTGCTTTGATTTTGATCTTTATCTGCTTGAAGAATATAAGGATCCCTGAAACTGCAGCAATCACAAATTGAATCATTAAACTGCCAGTGCCGGGATCAAGATAAAGTAATGTCATTGTACTTATTGTTTTGTTTAGCGAATTGGTACGGTTAAGAGTTAAAAGTTAAAAGTGAACAGAAAAGAACTAACAGTTAAAAGTGAAAAGTTAATAGATAACAAATTAAGCCGGTAAAAAACAGAACACTCTCGTGGTTTAGTTTATTTCTTGTTCTTTTTCCTGTAGTTCATTGCCTGCTCACTAACCAGTTCAATAGTTTGGTCGCTCCAGAGTGTGTTTTGCCATTGAGTGTAATGGAAAGGTTCTTTATTGATGAGGCTAATGAACTTTTCAGCATCAACATCTCCAAGTTTCTCAATCAGGATTCTGAATCCTTTTCTTTTGATTTCTGTATCTGTTAGCATTTAAAGGAGTGAATAGTTAAAAATGAAAAGTGAACAGTAAAGTAGTTAAAAGTGAACTGAAAATAGTTAACAGTTAAAAGTGAAGAGAAAAAGAGTTAACAGTTAAAAGTTAAAAGTGAAGAGTTGACAGAAACGGGGGAAAGTAGACAGTTAACAGTTAGT
>JBAXOA010000092.1:0-17239 GCA_037133495.1 Mariniphaga sp.
ATCATGTACCTGATGGAATTTATTCTATTTCCAAAATTAAAATTATAAATAAATAGGTTATTTTAATGTCAATTAATAAAATTTATAACTATTTAAATGAAGAAACATATTCGGGAATTTGTTTGTAAAACAACATTCAGCGATCCGCAAAAAATAAATGACGATACATTGCTCTTTGAAGAAGGAGTTTTTGACTCAATGGGTCTGCTTAACCTTATCGCATTTCTCGAGCAGGATTTTAAAATCAAAATTGAAGACTCAGAACTGGATGCCGATAATTTCGGATCTATCGATGCCATCGCATCCTTTCTTGAAAGGAAATTGAAGTAAACAGATTATGTGCGGAATTGCCGGATATATAGTTCCACAAAAGTCGATTTCTGAAAAAGAAGGCGAATCGATCCTAAACCGGATGATGACCCGGATTCATCACCGGGGACCTGATGATTGCGGACTATATCTGGAGCCAGGAATGGGAATGGGTAATGTCCGGCTCAGCATAATTGATCTTTCGGGTGGAAACCAACCGTTATCCAACGAGGACAACTCATTATGGATCGTTTTCAACGGAGAGATATTCAATTATATTGAGTTGCATCAGGAACTGGTTAAAAAGGGGCACCGGTTTAAAACACACAGTGATACTGAGGTAATCCTGCATCTCTATGAAGAATATGGCTCCGGTGCACTTCACTACCTGAATGGACAATTTGCTTTTGCCATCTGGGACAACATCAAAAAAGAATGCTTCTTTGCCCGTGACCGAGTCGGCATAAGACCATTTTTTTATTCAGAAGTAAATGGAAATCTTATATTCGGATCTGAGATTAAATCCATTTTTGAATTTCCGGCAGTCAATAGAAGTTTTTCGCGTGAGGCACTTAAGGAGGTATTTACTTTTTGGACAACAATTTCTCCTAACACGATCTTTGAAGGAATCTATGAATTGCCTCCCGGGCATTATGCACTGTATAAAAATGGTCATTTAGAAATTAAGAGATTTTGGTCGCTCCAATATGCAACCAGCTCAACCATGTTCAATGGCACTCCCTCAGATGCACTGGATCAGTTGAAATACCTGTTATCCGATTCAGTTGCTTTGCGATTGCGTTCTGATGTGCCTGTTGCTGCATACCTTAGCGGAGGGTTAGATTCAAGTGCAACTACTTCACTGATCAGGAAGGTGGCGCCTGGTCATTTGAATACTTTTTCAATTGGTTTTGCAGACGAAGTTTTTGACGAAACAAAGTATCAACAGGAGGTTTCGGACTATTTCCAAACAAATCATAAAAGCATGGTTTGTTCTGCAACGGATATTGCCGATTGGTTTCCCAAAGTGGTATGGCATTCTGAAATACCAATGCTCAGAACCTCTCCGGCTCCAATGATGGGCCTTTCAAAACTGGTTCATGAAAACGGGATTAAAGTTGTGATAACCGGCGAAGGCGCCGACGAAGCATTGGCAGGGTACAATATCTTCAAAGAAACACTGATCAGGCAGTTTTGGGCGAGGGAACCTAAATCAAAAATTCGTCCCCTTTTATTGAAAAAGCTTTATCCATATCTGCCAAATATAAGTCAGGCAAGCCAGGGTATGCTGAGAATGTTCTTTGGATACCGGCTTGAGGCAACAGATTCACCGGTATATTCTCACTTGTTACGGTGGCATAATACCAGTAATATTCAGAAACATTTCACCTCCGATTTAAATGAACATCTGAAAAATTACGATCCCGTAGCACGATACGCTGAAAAAATCAGACCGGAGGTTGAAGGAATCTCATCATTGGCCAAAGCTCAGTTTATAGAAACCAATGTTTTTATGTCTGGGTATTTACTCTCTTCGCAGGGCGACCGGATGTCAATGGCCAATTCAGTTGAAGGTCGTTATCCTTTTTTGGATTACCGTTTGTTTGAGTTTGCTGCCTCTTTGCCTGACGAATTTAAATTGAAAGGAATGAATGAAAAATTCCTGTTAAAGGAAATGATGCAGAATGAAATCCCTCAATCTGTTATTGCCAGACCAAAACAAGCCTATCGGGCTCCAATTCTGGAAGCGTTTACAGGAGTAAAAGTTCCAGATTATGTAACTGATACGTTATCTACCGGATGCCTTAAAGAGAGTGGAGTTTTCAATCCAGAATCCGTAGATAACCTGATCAATAAGCTTAAAACTTCAATATATCCTTCCGAAATGGATAATATGGCATTGGTTGGAATTATTTCAACGCAGTTACTGTTCACTCAATTTGTAAAAAATTTTAAGCCATTAAAAGGTTCCGAAATTCTAAGGGGCACAATAAGGAATAAAGTATTGACAGGGAATTAGGAAACCATTCAAAAGGACTAAAACATGGAGAATAAAATTCAATTTTCGCGGGATATCATACAATTAAAAAATGTTGAATTAGTTGTTGAAGGAATCTGTTCCAAATTAAAGGAAGATGTATTTCATGTCCTTAGGCGCAAGGGTGCAATAATAGGGATCAGCGGAGGGATTGACTCCTCGGTTGCTTTAGCTCTGGCAGTAAAAGCGTTGGGTGCCGAGAATCTGTTAGGAGTGATGCTGCCGGAGAAAGACTCGAGTCCCGAAAGCAGAATTCTGGCACAAAACCTTGCTGACAAATTTGGGGTTAAAACAGTTGTCGAAGATATCAGCCTGGCACTGGAGGGATTTCATTGTTATTCAAGGCGTGATGAAGCGGTAAAGCGGGTCATTCCAGACTATAATCCGGCAACAGACAAGATGAAAATAGGTATTCCTAAAAATACCTCCGAAAAAAATCTCCCTCCTGTTTTTCATATCACGGTAGTATCTGCCCAAGGGATATTGCAATCCAAAAGGTTACCAATTAACGAATACCTTCAAATAGTTGCCGCATCGAATTTCAAACAGCGTTCCCGAATGTCTATGCTATACTATTATGCTGAATTAATGCACTATGCAATGATAGGAACCCCGAACAAACACGAATACAACCAGGGCTTCTTCGTTAAGAATGGCGATGGGGCCGGCGATGTTATGCCAATAATTAATCTTTATAAATCGCAGATTTACCAATTAGCCCGGCATCTCGGAATTCCTGCTGAAATTATTGAGAGAGTACCTACAACAGATACCTATTCGGCGGAACAGACACAGGAAGAATTCTTCTATCAAATGCCCTTTGAATTAATGGATATATACTGGTACGGCTTTGAAAACGGATATTCCGCGAATGAAGTTGCCTCTGTAATGAAGGTCTCAGAAGACCAGGTTATTGCGTTTTATCGGAGCTTTGAGCGGAAAATAAAAACTACGGAATACCTTAGAATGATGCCGATTAGTGACTTCTAATATATCAACTAATGCTTAATATACCACAACGTGTTCTGGGAGAAGCTCTATTATTTTCTGCAGAAAAAAATCCTTCAAAGACTGCAATAATTGTAAAAGGGGAAGAATATTCCTATTCCAGACTAAAATCGGAAGCCTTAACTCTGGCCGGCTATTTGGAGAAATCAGATATAAGGAAGGGCGACAGAGTTGCAATATGCATGAATAACTCGTGGCCGACCATCGTTTCCATTTATGCGGCAACGCTTTCTGGTGCTGTATTTGTCATTATTAACCCACAAACCAAAGCAGATAAATTAGGATATATTTTAAATGACAGTGGTGCAAAAATTCTGATTACAGAAATCTATTTGAAAACTGAATTTATAAAAGCGCTGGATGACGCCAAAGAGATTAAAAAAATCATTTATACCGGGAAAGCAGATCCACAAACAAACCACCAAAAAACTGAATTCATCGGTTTTGAACAAATTATTCTTAAAGGTGACGACAATGTAAATCTCCCGTTGATAATACCTAACGACCTGGCAGCCATAATCTACACAACGGGAAGTACCGGATTTCCCAAAGGCGTAATGATGACTCACCAATCAATGGTTTTTGCTACATGGAGTCTTATTGAATATTTAAGATTGTCTGAAGATGAACGTATTCTATTGGTTTTACCATTAGCTTTTGATTATGGGTTATATCAATTGTTAATGTCTGTGACTGCTGGAGGAACATTAATTGTCGAACAATCTTTCACTTTTACCGCTACAATATACAAACAGATTGAAAAATACAGACCCACCGTATTTCCGGGAGTGCCAACTGTCTTTGCTATGATGATTGCCAGTAGCAGAAAGGATAAATTAAAGTTTGATTCTATTCGGAAAATTACAAATACAGCAGCTGCACTGCCAGCCGAATATGTCCCTGAGCTAAAACAAATATTCCCTAATGCACTTATTTTCAAAATGTACGGTTTGACAGAATGCAAAAGGGTGTGTTATCTTGAACCTGAATTAATTGATCTAAAACCGGATTCTGTAGGAAAAGCGATTCCCGGAACCGAAGTGTTTCTTCTCTCTGTTGAAGGCGATCCTGTTCCTGCTGAAGAACGTGGAATTCTACATATCAGGGGACCACATGTAATGGCAGGCTACTGGAATAATGAAACATTAAGCATGGAAATGCTCAAACAAGGTAAATTACCCGGCGAACGTATCTTATGTTCCAATGATTGGTTTAAAATGGATTCTGATGGATGTTTATATTTTCTTGGAAGAAATGATGATATTATAAAAACAAGAGGCGAAAAAGTCAGTCCTGTTGAAATTGAAAATACAATATATAAATTAGCCTTCGTTAAAGAAGTCGCGGTTATCGGAATTCCGGACGAGATTTTAGGAGAATCAATTGTAGCCTTTATCACAACACATAATAATTTCCATTTGGATACTCAGGAAGTGCTTAAAGAATGTACGAGTCGATTAGAGGCATTTATGGTTCCCCGGGAAATCAGATATATGGACGAAATGCCAAAGAATTCAAACGGAAAAATAGATAAGCTGAAATTGAAACTGTTAATAAAAAACCAGAATAAATAATCAAAAGAATAATTTTTGATTCACAGAATTTATTGTCAATTAGAAATTAAGAGATAAGGTATGATGTTTAATAATCAAAATGTAAGGATAAGTCCGAGTGCTGTAATTGGCAAAAATGTACGAATTGGAGACGATAGTGTGATTTTTGATAATGTTATATTGGAGGACAATGTAACCATCTCACATAATTGTATTATTGGGGAACCTTTGAATGAGTATTATTCAAATCCCGATTACAAAAATCCTGTTACTGTTATTGGTGCTAATTCTCTCATCAGAAGCCATTCAATAATTTATGCCGGAAATATCCTTGGTGAAAATATCACAACTGGACACCGTATTAATTTAAGAGAAAACAATGTTATCGGACATGATACAGTTTTAGGAACTTGTTGTGATATTCAGTGCGATATTATTATTGGAAATTATTGCCGGATTTATAATAGCGTGGCGATTGCGCCGTTCACTAAAATTGGCAACTTTGTAAGTATTTACGCTTTTGTTGTTTTAACAAATGATCCATATCCACCATCTAATGATCTAAAAGGGTGCACCATTTCGGACTACACGCAGATTGCAGCACATTCAACTATTCTGCCAGGCACTAAAATTGGGAATAATTGTCTTATAGGTGCTGGCAGCGTTGTAAATCATCACATCCCTGATTATTCTTTAGCAACAGGTAATCCTGTAAAATTAATTATGGATATCAGAAAATTTGTCGTTTTAGGTAAAGGGAGACTTTATCCTTGGATGAAAAGATTCGATAGAGGAATGCCATGGGAAAATATCGGCTATGAAAATTGGATGAATAGTGTTCATGAGTCTGATTAATAGCAAGGTGACAACATCAAATATACAAATCTCCCTTCCCAATTTATAAATCAGTCAAATGATTCTTTTAAGGAATGAAATCCTTCCAATGATTAAAGAATGGATTAATCATTGGAATGGGCATAATCTCAATGGAGTAATGGAATTTATCCATGAGGACGTTATTTTCGAAGACTGGACAGGAGATGTGGTTAAAGGGAAAAATAATCTGCAGCGATTATGGGTTCTCTGGTTCATAAATCATGGAAATTTTAAATTTAATACCGAGGATATTTTTGTTGATGAAAAGGAACAAAAGATACTGCTTAGCTGGACTCTTCATTGGCCATCGCTTGAAAACGGGTTTAAAGGCAGACCAGAAATCCGGAGGGGAGTAGATGTTCTCCATTTATTGGAAGGTAAAATTTATAAAAAATTCACCTATTCAAAAACTACAATTCAAATAGATAAATTTCAGGTTTTATTATCTGAGCAAAAATCGATCATTTTTGCTCAGTAAACATGACGGAAAGCTCTTAATGTGCTTCTAATTAATGATTAGGATAAACGAATGGAACAAGAACAAAAATATAATGACCTGTTGGAAATACTGAAGGGAGAATTAATAATACTTCCTGACAAGAGTGAAGAAAATGCAAGAAATACACTTCATGCATTGTGGCATACCGCGTTTGGGAATAGAGTTTCTGCAATACTAGCGGAACAAATAGAATTGCCAGTATTGCAACTGCATCATTTTCTAGTGCTTGATGAATACTTAAAGGAAAGACTCTCTGGGGTGCCACTGGCTCATTTGACTGAAAGGCAACATTTTCTGGGAATGGATTTTATTTTAAACAAAGGTCTTTATATTCCGCGAAAAGAAACGGAACTTTTAGCAAAAACTGCAATTGATACTATAAAAAAAGAATTTGAGGAACTGACGAGCGTTAATATCATTGATTTGTGTACCGGGATCGGAACCGTTGCGCTTGCAATAGGTTATTATTGCAAAAATACTTTCGTTTATGGTTCCGATATTTTTGAACCGGCAATTATCGCAGCCAAAATAAATGTAAAGCATTTCTCTTTGGAAAACAGAGTTTCATTCTATCATGCCAATCTCTTTGATCCATTTGAGTCCTTATCATTCAAAAATAAAACTCATATTATTGTATGCGCTCCACCTTATATTTCTTCATTAAAAGTAAAACAGATGCCATTGGAAATATCAAATCACGAACCTTCAGAAGCTTTTGATGCGGGTCCATATGGATTATCAATTTTCAGCAAACTTATATCTAAAGCTCCGCAATATCTTTGTAAAAACGGATATTTAATTTTTGAATGTGGACTGGGACAAGGCGAATTTCTTGCAAACAGGATGATTACCAATGAGCATTATGGCAATATATCCAAAATTTGTGACGAGAATGGTAATGTAAGGGTAATAAAAGCAAAAATGGTTAGAGAATAACTTCAATTTAAATATTCGCAAGGTATTATCCGAATGACAGGATGAAAAAAAAGTTAACAATTACTACAAAAAACTATAAATACCATTTAAATTAAATTCTATGAAAAATTACTTATTATTTGGAATGATTTTACTATTTGTGATGAATTTTACTTCATGCAGGTCAACAAAAGACATGAAGTATTTTCAGGATGTGCAGAATGAAGTACAACAGGGTAAGTCAGCCTTGGTTCCCGAATACCTGATTAAAGCAGATGACAACCTTTATGTCGATATTAAATCGATGAATGTGGAGGTCAACCAACTTTTTAGTCCATCAAAAACGGCAAGCTATGGTGGAGGAACACAATCTGATTTTGGTCTCGTATCCAGTCAGTACCTGAACGGATACAGGGTTGATCAGAAAGGGATCATTCAGTTACCTGTTATTGGAGAAGTCAAAGTGGATGGTATGACCGAAGAGGCAGCCAACAATGTAATACAAAAGAGGGTTAATGAGTATTTTAAGGATGCCACTGTCAAAGTAAAGATCCTGACTTATAAAATTACTGTTTTGGGAGAAGTGAGAAATCCGGGGGTCTATTACAATTATGATAAAAGCATTACCATTCTGGATGCCTTGGGATTAGCAAATGGCACTACTGAATACGCAAGTATAAAAAAGGTTCTGGTTCTAAGAACAACGGCCTCAGGAAAAAAGAGTTACCGGCTGGATCTGAGGGAGAAAAACTCCATGAACTCCGAAGCATTCTACCTTATCCCCAACGATATTTTGTATATTGAACCTGATAATTATAAAAACAGCGCTTTCAATACTACGGTCTTTTCATTGACGCTTGCAGCAATTTCAACAACAATTTTAATCCTGAGTTATATTCAAAAATAATGGAATTCAATAATTATAAAACAATGAGACAAGAAACAGACAATTCGGCCTATTATCCGGAACAGCATAGTACATTTGATTTTAAGAAATTTTCACATCAGATTGTACGCAATTGGTATTGGTTTGCCCTGTCAATTTTGATCGGTCTTGTAGCTGCGTGGTCATATAACAGTTTTATGCCATCGGAATACAGTATCCATTCATCAATGATTGTGAACGCCTATGAAAGCGGCATCAATCGGTTGAGTTTATCTCAAGGTAAAAGCAATGACAGAAATATTGATGTCCTAACCCAGGATCATGCAGGTCGCTTAAAATCGCATCTGTTAAATATAAATACACTTCGCAGTCTTGGATGGAATGTTTCGTGGTACCAGAAAACGCCTCTTTACAGTAAGGATCTATATAAACATGAGCCGTACAGCATTGCTCTGATCAATAGCAAAACCAATCTTCCGGATATTCCTGTCAGAATTACACGATTATCCAATACCGATTTTCAGGCTGATGTAGAATCAGCAGGAAGTGCGCAGTCCTTTCCTGTGAAGTTTTCGCAGAAAGGAACGTTCGGAAAACCCTTTGAGAATAATTATTTTGGATTTACCCTGGAACAAGTAAAGGGACAAATCGTTGCAGGAAGAGATTTATATTTTGTGATCCATAATCTGGATAAGCTGGCTTTGAAATATCAAAAAAAGTTGACTGTTCTCTCAAATGATAAAAAACCTGATTTAATGGAATTGCTGTTATCGGAAAATAATCCTGAACGTGGAGTTGATTTTTTGAACAGACTGGAGCAAACTTATATTGATTACGGATTGGCAGAGAAAAACCGTGTTGCAGAAAATACAATCAAATTCATTGACAACCAGTTACAAAGCGTCACTGCTACCCTATCCAATTCGGACAATAAATTCACCAATTTTCGTACACAGACTCAATCAGTGGATATCAATCAGGAGGGAGGCCTTGTGATGCAAAAGAAGGAAAATCTAGAGTCCGAAAAAGCTGTTCTAGAAAGCCGGTTAGAGTATTTGCGTAATCTGAGCGCCGATATGAATGATTCGAGACAGATGAAGCAGGCTGTAGTGCCATCCGTATTTGGAATCACTGATCAAACTTTAAATAATTTAGTCACTAAATTGAGTGACCTTTATAGCAGACGTGAGGTGCTCTCATTTTCGGTTCAGGAAAAAGCTCCCTCTCTGATCTTATTGGACAAAGAATTGCAATTCACACATAAATTACTGATTCAGAACATCAATACTTTGCTAATGGCAACAGAGATGGAGTTAAAGAATGTAATTCGTCGTGAGGGTGGATTCAGTTCTCAATTGTCCCTTTTGCCTAAAACAGAACAACAATTAAGTTCCCTTAAAAGAAGTTTTGATTTAAATAATGAATTAAACAATTACCTTTTAAAAATGCGTGCAGAAAGCGCTATTACTTACGCATCAAATCAGCCCGACGTAAAAGTTTTAGATCCTGCACGGATCGAAACAACAATTCAGACCAGACCGATGACCATCATCAATTATTTGATTGGAATAATCCTCGGAATTCTATTGCCATTAAGCATAATTTCATTTAAGAATTTAATTAACAGTTCTATACAATCAAAGGAAGAGGTTGAGAAAATGACAAAATTACCGATTGCCGGAATGATTATTCACAATAAGAGTAAAAAAGATATGGCTGTACAGGAGAATCCAAGGTCTAATATCACTGAATCATTCCGTCTGCTTAGAACAAATCTTAAATATATCCTCAGCGGAGATGAAAAGAAAGTTATTGCCATTCAATCGACGATTGCCGGAGAAGGAAAATCTTTTGTTTCCATTAACCTTGCCTCGATTTTAGCTCTCAACAATCTTAAAGTATTACTTGTTGGGGTGGACATGCGCATGTCAGCCTTGAATAAGATCTTTGAGGCCAATGAACAAAAGGGGCTTAGTACTTATCTCAGCAATCAGGACAGCTTCGAAGATATTATTGGAACAACTCCCATCACTAATCTCAGTTATATCTCCTCAGGTCCTATTCCTCCTAATCCTGCAGAATTACTCGAAAATGGATATTTTGAGCGCTTTATTGAGGAAGCCAAATTAAAATTTGATTATATTATTCTTGATAGTCCACCTGTTTCATTGGTTACAGATGGGATTATTACAGGACGGCATGCTGATGTTAATCTTTTTGTAGTACGCTTCCGTTACAGCAGTAAGGAACAAATCAAATTTATAAATGAACATGACTACAAGAAAACATTACCTAATATTGCACTGGTACTCAATGATGCCGTTAAAGAAAATTTCGGAGCTGGGAATTATTATAACAGCCGGAATAAAGGATATTACGGAGAATAAAAAATCTTAGTTATTCTATCCAATTAGCCATAAGGTAATTAGCGAATACAACTATCAAAAACATGTATTTTAAAATTTCTTACATCTATCACGATGTAATCCACAATGATTTTATTGAGAGTGGATTTCAAACGGCAAGTGCAAATTCGTACAAATTAAATAGTAGTGGATTTGAACAGCAAATCAAATTACTATCTGATTTTTGCGAATCTGCAAATTTGCCTAAAAATCAGGTTGCTTTAACATTCGACGATGGAGGCGAGTCCTTTCATTCCATAATCGCCCCTGTTCTTGAAAAATATGGATTTACAGGTTACTTTTTTATCTCAACCGGATATCTGGGGACTCGTGGTTTCTTGACACGAGAGCAAATTCTTGATCTTCACCACAGGGGCCATTTTATAGGTTCTCATTCTCATACCCATCCGAAAAATATATCGAAGTTATCTGATAGTGAGATAGATTCGGAATGGTCAATTTCTGTGGAAATTTTGAATGAAATAATCTCATCAAAAATCAAAACAGCATCAATACCGGGAGGATTCTATTCAGAACAATCCAGATTGGCACTTTTAAAAAATGGGATAGAAATTATTTTCACATCAATGCCAACTAAAAAAATAATTTACAACACTGATAAACAATATATTATAGGCCGATTCGCAATCAAAAGGGGATCAAATAATAAGGTGATACTTGGCTTAATCAAAAATATTTCTCTGATTCAATTGGTTGAATTTGTAAAATGGAGAGGACTTGCATTCATCCGATATATATTGGGAGACAAGTATTACCGAATCAGGAAAATTCTCCTAAAGAACAATAAGTAAGATGAAAATTTCAGTAATATGTCCGGTCTTCAATGAAGAAAAGTATATCCGTGATTGTATTGAATCGCTTCTCCAACAAGATTTTTTATGGAGTGACTCAGAAATTCTTCTCATCGATGGGGCTAGTACGGATCAAACCAGACAAATAATAGCAGAATATGCTGAGAAATATCGGTTTATCAGACTTCTGAATAATCCTTTGAAAATCACTCCTGTCTCTTTAAATATTGGTATTCGGGAAGCAAAAAACGATATTGTTTTTCGAATTGATGCGCATACAACCTATCCTCCAAACTATTTTTCAATCTTGTCAAAATATTTAATCGAATTAAATGCGGATAATGTTGGTGGGATATGCAGAACACTTCCAGGTGGGAAAAGCTTAATATCAGGAGCTATCGCCAAAGCGATGAGTTCAATATTTGGAATGGGTAACTCCTATTTCAGGATTGGAGCTAACACAATAATGGAGGTTGACACAGTGCCATTTGGTTGCTTCAGGCGTGAAATCTTCGATCGTATCGGCCTGTTCGATGAAGAGCTGATCAGAAATCAGGATGATGAATTTAATGGTAGAATCATCAAAAACGGCGGAAAAATTTTTCTTATTCCGGATGTGATAATTGACTATTTTGCAAGAGATAAAATTTCGAATTTTTCAAAGATGTTTTATCAATATGGACTTTTTAAACCATTGGTCAACAAAAAACTTGGGTCCGCGACAACTTTACGTCAATTTTTTCCGTTATTTTTTATAGTTTCACTTGTTATTACTTTTATTTTTACAGTCTTTCATTTAATTGGTTACCAGGTCCTGCTTTTAATACCAGGTATTTATACAATTCTTGCTGTTGCTTTTGCTATTAAAGAGAGTGAAAGTAGCTATCAGGCCTTTCTTTTGCCATTTCTTTTTTTTATATTGCATATAAGCTATGGCTGGGGCTATCTGGTAGGAATTATCAAATTTCGTCTGCTAAGGGTATCGGGAATAAAGGTAATGGCGAACAGATAAAATATTTGAATACTATGCTTAAACGAGCTTTCGATATATTACTATCAGTGTTTGGACTAATTATTTTGCTTCCGGTTGGAATATTGATTTCAATAATTATCTATTTGGATGATAATATGCCAGTTTTTTTTAAACAGAAAAGAATAGGCTTAAATCAGCAGTCATTTTTTCTGTACAAATTCCGATCAATGAGTGTTAATAAAGATTCCTCAAACGGCAGCTTTGAGGCAGGTGACAAGTCAAGAGTTACTAATTTCGGAAAAATACTTAGAAAAACAAAACTCGACGAAATCCCTCAGTTAATCAATGTCCTTATGGGTGATATGTCATTCGTCGGACCCCGTCCTGAGGTTGAAAAATGGGTTCTGGCATATCCCGAACAGTGGGCCTTTGTTCTGACCGTAAAGCCTGGCATTACTGATAAGGCTGCAATTTTATACAGGAATGAAGAGGAATTACTTGCCGGAGCACTGAACCCGGAATTGTATTACAAAGAAATTATTCTACCGCGAAAGTTAAATATTTACACCGAATATGTCAATAACCATTCACTAATGGGAGATATACAAATTATTATCATGACCATATTCACAATTTTACGAAAATAAAAAACCCAATGAATATTCCATTCTCAAAAATATCCATTACAGGAAACGAATCTAAATATATCGAAGAAGTTTTGAAAAGCGGCTGGCTGACAACAGCGTCCAAAGCCTTAAAATTTGAACAATTGTTTGCCGAATTTATTGGTGCCAAATATGCCTGTGCTGTCAATTCATGCACTGCGGCACTTCATCTTGCCGTTGAAGCAATTGGAATTGGCCCTGGAGATAAAGTGCTGGTACCAACACTTACGTTTACTGCCTCGGCTGAAGTAGTAAGGTATATGGGGGCTGATCCGGTATTTATTGATGTCGAATACGGAACAGGTTTGGTTTCGCCTTCGATTCTAAAAAAAGCGATTGAAGAAAATCCTGATGCTAAAGCTCTTATCCTGGTACATTATGCCGGACAGGCTGCAGAGATGTTGGTTCCCGGAGGCGAAGGAATACTCGATTTGTGCCGAAAACACAATATAAAAATAATTGAAGATGCCGCTCACGCTTTTCCTACAAAATTTGGCAATCAATTTATTGGAACTTTTGGTGACATTACTTGTTTTAGTTTTTATGCGAACAAAACAATTACTACCGGCGAAGGTGGCATGTTTGTCACAAATAATGAAGCCATTTATAAAAGGGCTAAAATAATGAGATTGCACGGAATTAACCGCGATATTTGGGACAGGTTCTCTTCAGTACAATCGTCATGGGAATATGATGTCATTGAACCAGGCTTCAAATATAATATGCCGGATCTGAATGCAGCAATCGGTCTTGCACAGTTAGAACAGGCAGAACAACTAAGAAAAGGAAGACAACGGTGTGCTCAATTCTATTATCAGGAATTGAGTCAATTAACAGACATTGACTTGCCGGTTTGCTATGGTCCTTTAGAGCACCATTCGTGGCATATTTTCCCGATTATTATTCGCCCGGAAGCGACAATGTCCAGAAATGAGTTCATTGAGAGAATATCGGCTGAAGGAATTGGAGTTTCAGTCCACTATAAGCCGGTTCATCGCATGACCTACTACAAACAAACCTATCATCTGGATCCTCAAAATTATCCAAATGCTGAAAAAATTTGGAACGGGACTGTTTCATTACCAATCTATCCGGAATTATCAGATGAGAGTCTTAATTTTGTATGCGAAACAGTAAGACGGCTCCTTTCCAGTAAATTAAAGGATATTGCCACTACAGACAATTTAATTGCCTCGCAGCCAAAAAACATTAAGTCATTAAAGAGCGCTTTATAATTATCAATTAAGCTTAAATCAGATCATTATGAAAAGTGATTTTAAAGACCTGCTTAAAGAATACTTTTTACCTAAATGGATTGTGTTGTTATACGACCTGTCTGTTATAGGTATCGTATTTATGTTCACGACCTACCTAATAGCTGATTTTTCTTATGAAAAGTTACAGCTTTTAAGTACGTATCATCAAATTATAGCAAGCACGATGATCTATCTTCTGGTTTATCTCGTGATTAAGCCTCACCACAATATACTAAGGCACACAACATTAAAGGATTTTTCAGCGATTATATTTGCTCTTGTAACAGGGTCGGCAGGATTATTAGGACTTTCGGCCCTTGGAAGAACCTTTTCAGATTATTCACAATATGCAATTCCCTCCCCGGTAATCATCATTCACTTCTTTATTTCCGTATTTATACTACTTGCCTCAAGATTGTTCATAAAGGCAGCTTACCATTCGTTGTTTTTAAAACCTGAATCTGTTCAGAATACGATGATATTTGGAGCAGGACGACTGGGAATGATTGCTCAAAACGTACTTGAACGAAAAAATCAACTCAGCTATAATGTTGTTGGATTTATCGATAACAATCCAAACCTTCATGGGAAAAAGATCAATGGGGTCAGGGTCTATTCAGCAAATGAGGCCATTGATTATGCAATTGCCAAAAAGAAAATAACCGAAATCATTATGGCAGTCGGTTCGTGGGAATTATCACTCGAACACAAGCAGGAATTTGTCAATTATTGCCTGGAACACAGGGTTCAAATCAAAGAAATTGCGGATGTCTCTACATGGATTAAAGGCTCACCTGAAAAAGTTAAGATTCAAAATATCAAGATTGAAGACCTTCTTGGACGCGAACCCATATCGATTGATATTCAAAAAATTTCGGCGGAATTGAATGGAAAGCGGATTTTGGTATCAGGGGCAGCAGGATCAATTGGATCAGAGATCGTTCGTAAATTATTACTGTTCAATCCCGGTAAAATAATTTTGGTAGATATAGCGGAATCCTCACTATACAATTTTCACAATGAAATTTTATCCACCTTTGGAAAAATCAATGTTGAAATTATCGTTGGCAACGTCTCTGATCAGGGTCGAATGAGAAGAATATTTGAAAATCATCATCCTGAAATTGTTTTTCACGCGTCGGCTTACAAACATGTGCCGTTGATGGAAGAACATCCATACGAAGCAGTTAAAACAAATATTGGCGGAACCAAAATATTGGCGGATTTAGCTGTAGAATTTAAAGTAAAAAAATTCGTAATGATATCGACTGATAAAGCGGTCAATCCAACAAATGTAATGGGAGCTTCAAAACGAATCTGTGAAATATATATACAATCACTGTCGCAGGTAAAAGGGATAAAAACACAATTTGTGACAACACGATTCGGAAATGTTCTAGGCTCAAACGGATCCGTCGTACCACTTTTCAAAAGCCAGATCGCAAGAGGAGGACCCATAACTATTACACATAAAGATATCACCCGCTATTTCATGACGATTCCTGAGGCTTGTCAGTTGGTTCTTGAGGCAGGATTTATGGGGAATGGAAGTGAAATTTATATATTTGATATGGGTACACCGATAAAAATCTATGATATGGCAGAAAAAATGATTTATCTGTCAGGTTATATCCCTCATAAAGACATAAAAATTGTTGTAACAGGATTACGTCCGGGAGAAAAACTTTATGAAGAATTACTCTCTTCAAAAGAAAATTGTATTCCAACTCATCACAAAAAGATTACAATCGGACAGACCAGACAATTTGATTTTCACGAGGCCCGAACTAAAATCACTGCAATGCTTGATAATCTAGGCACCGAAACAGATGAGAAAATTGTTGAAAGGATGAAAGATATGGTTGAAGAATTTATTTCGCAAAATTCTAAATATGAATATCTTGATCATAAAATTGAAGAACTGAAAAATAAGGTCACATCTCCTTAAACCCTCAAGGTTTTAAAATGATATCCCCCCAAACCCTCAAGGTTTCAAAAACCTTGAGGGTTTATTTTTACCATTCGGAAGTTATTATTCAGATTATTACAACACAGTAATCCTCTCCATAAAAATAATTTCAAAGCCGGTCGTTTCGACCGGCTTTTTTTATGCCTAAAAATCAAACCATTACAATTAATCTTCTTTTTATTATGTATAAATAATTTACATGAGTAAATTATTTATTTACCTAATGATGTATTGTGTAAAATTTGTTGTATGTTTGCCGATGTAATTACTGACTACTGGTTAATTCGGATCAACATAAAGCAGAAAAGTAAGTATTATTTACACTGCGTAAAATTTTTAACAAACATCAACATTGTTCTGATCAATCTTTTTGGTTTCAATCACAAACTCAACATTGTTCAGGCTCATTTAAGTAATAAAAATTAAAATCATGAAACTCAAAAATCTCCTCTACGGTTTCCTTTATTTTATTTTCGCAATTAGTTGCAACGAAAGAATCCTTGAACCAGAAATGGTTTCCCAGACAAACGTTTTAAAAGCAGCGGCAATTTCGACGAATCGTTATGTTGCAACAACAGGTAACGATAACAATGCAGGAACATTGGCTGCCCCCTTTCTAACTATTCAGAAAGCAGCGAACGTTGCAAATCCAGGAGATTCAGTGATTGTCAGAGATGGAGTCTATACAACCACCGGTACTCAAATAGCTTCCATAAATCGTAGTGGAACTGCTGGAAGCCCAATTGTTTTCAAATCAGATCACAAGTTTGGCGCAGTTTTAGACGGACAAAATAATAAAACAACACAGGGATTATATTTTTCTCACGTAGCATACATTATTTTTGAAAATTTCGAATTCCGAGGATTTCAGGATGGAGCAATAAAAATATCTGAGTCAAGTGATAACTGCACGATTAGAGGAAATAAAATACATGATATAGGAAAAAATTGTTCTGATAGCGACTCAGGACAAGAGGGTCTGTATATATCAACCTGCAGCAATATTATCATTGAAAAAAATATAATTTATAATATTGGACGGTATGCTCCAGGTGAAAATGGTTGCTCACCAGCA